>DATEPR010000101.1:0-3103 GCA_035273045.1 Pseudonocardiaceae bacterium
GACCGGTCCCACCACCGCCCCGGCCGCGGATCGAGTCCACGCAGATCATCCCGGTGGTCCGTGCCGAGCCGCCGACCGATCGCGGCCTCACCCCGGCCGAGCGACACGGCGACGTGGAGTCCACTCAGCTCATCCCGCGCCTGGACGACGACACAGACTACGAACGCGACTACGAGTCCGACTACGAGGAGACCGAGGAGCGGCCGGCGACTTCGCACCGGCTGCGCAACCGCCTGCTGATTGGCGCCGGCGTCCTGGTGCTGGTGATCGCGGTCGGCGCGGCCGTGGTGTTCACCACGCCGTCGGTGGCCCGCAAGCTCGGCCTGGCGCCGCTCGCCGGTCCGACGACCGCGGCGCCGCCGTCGCCGGTGGTGTACACGGCTCGGCTGAAGCCGCCGGTGCGGTCCGGTGCGCTGCCCTCGCCGGCCGGTGTGGCGTCGGCGCTGTCGCCGTACACGTCGAATCCGGCGCTGGGCACGTTCCACGGGACGGTGCTGGACGCGGCGACCGGCACCATGTTGTGGGACCAGGGTTCGGACACCCAGGTGGCACCGGCGTCCACGAACAAGCTGCTCACGTCGGCGGCCGCGCTGCTCAGCCTCGGCCAGCAGGCGACGTTGACCACCAAGGTGGTCGCGGGCACCCAGCCGGGCACGATCGTGCTGGTCGGCGGTGGCGATCCGACGCTGTCGTCGCTGCCGGCGCCGCAGCAGTCGGTGTACCCGGGTGCCGCGCGGATCAGTGACCTCGCCGCGCAGGTGAAACAGCACGTCACGGCTCCGATCAACCGGATCATCGTGGACACCAGCCTGTTCTCCGGGCCGTTGACCGGTGTCGGCTGGGACCCGGAGACGCCGTCGCAGGACAACTACGCGCCGATCCAGTCGGTGATGCTGGACGGCGGCCGGAAGAAGCCGACGATCCCGGACACACCGCGCACCTACCAGCCGGCGCAGGTGGCGGGGGAGACGCTGGCCAGGCAACTCGGCGTGCCTGCGTCGGCAGTGTCCACAACGGACGAGCCGACGCCGGGCGGGCAGGTGCTCGGCGTGGTGCACTCGGCGCCGGTGCCGGACCTGGTGACGAACCTGTTGCAGATCTCGGACAACGTGCTCGCCGAGGAACTGGCGCGGCAGGTCGCGCTCAACGATCACCAGCAGGCCAGCTTCGACGGCGCCACGAAGGCCGTGCTGGACGTGTTGCACCGCAACGGTTTCAATGTCACCAACACGACGCTCTACGACGACAGTGGACTGTCCCCTTCGGACCGGGTGACCACCCGCCTGCTGGCCCAGGTGCTCCAGGTGGCGGCCAGTTCGAACACCAACGACCCGAGGGTGGCCAAGCTGCGGCCACTGCTGTACGGGCTGCCGATCGCGGGCAGCAAGGTCGGCGACGCCACGCTGGCCGGCCGCTACCAGAGCGGGCTGTCGGCGGCCGGCAAGGGCTGGGTGCGGGCGAAGACCGGCACGCTGACCGACCAGGGCGTGAACGCCTTGGCCGGTGTGGTGCTGGACAAGAACGGCCGGGTGCTGGTGTTCGCGCTCGCCGCGAACGGCTCGACACTGGCGGCGCCGGGACTGCTGGACGACATGGCAGCCACCCTGCGTGGGTGTGGTTGCGGTTAGGCCGCAACGTCCGGGCCTGGGCCGATGGACTTCCGTTCAGGTACCGTCGAGTACGTGAACGTGGCCACGGATCGGCAGTCGACCAAGGCGCCGCCAGTCGACTGGTCGGTGGCCGTGAGCACCGGCCAGGCGTTCGCCCGTGGCGGACCGGCCGTGGAACCGGCGGAGGCCAGGGACGCGGTACGCGAACTGCGGGCCGTCACGGGCGCCGCCGAGATGCACGTCCGCGAACTGACCGGCCTGGGTCAGGGCCTGCCGCTGCTCGACGGTGACGTCGTCGACCGGCCGGGCTGGGTGCGGGCCGCCGCCGACGGGCTGGCCGCGTTGACCGACGGTGTGCTGCCGGGCACGTACGGCGGCCCGGTGGGCAACGTGCTCGCCGGCACGGCCGGGGTGCAGGCCGGAATGGTGTTGGCGTTCCTCAGTTCCCGGGTGCTCGGGCAGTACGACCCGTTCGGCGGCCGGGAGCACGCGGGCCGGCTGCTGCTGGTCGCGCCGAACGTGGTGGGCGCGCAGCGGGCGCTGTCCGTGCCGGCGGCGGACTTCCGGATGTGGGTGTGCCTGCACGAGTGCACGCACCGGTTGCAGTTCACGGCCGTGCCATGGCTGCGCGACCACTTCGCCGGCCAGGTGGGCCGGTTGCTGTCCAGCATCGACGAGAGCGCGCTGGACGCCGTCGGCCGGCTGCCCGAGGTGTTGCGCACCGCGCGGGAGCGGTTGCGCACCGGCGGCCAGTCGCTGGGCCCGATCGCGCTGATCGAGCTGTTCCAGTCGACCGAGCAGCGCGACCTGCTGGAACACCTGCTGGCCCTGTCCACGCTGCTGGAGGGCCACGCCGACCACGTGATGGACGCGGTGGGGCCGAGCGTGGTGCCGGCGGTGGACGTGATCCGGCGGCGGTTCGCGGAACGCCGCAGGGGCGGTGGCCTGCTGGACCGGATCCTGCGCACGCTGCTGGGCGTCGAGGCGAAGGTCCGCCAGTACGCCGAGGGTGCCGCGTTCACCCGGCAGGTGATCGACGCGGTCGGCATGGACGGGTTCAACGCGGTGTGGTCGGCGCCGGAGACGCTGCCGAGCCGGGCGGAGATCCGCGATCCCGCGCGGTGGCTGCGCCGCGTGCACGGCTGAGCCGTACCGCAGATGGACGATCCGGTCCCCACGGTCCGCGTGGCCGTCCGCACACTCCTCACCAACGCCAGGGCCGCGGGGCATCTGCCCGGCGGTCGGGTCGCGGTCGCCGTGTCCGGCGGACCCGACTCGCTCGCCCTGGCCGAGGCCGCCAGCCACCTCGCGCCGAAGCTGGGCCTGCGGGTGTACGGGCTGATCGTGGACCACGGGTTGCAGGCCGGCTCCGCCGACGTCGCCGCGCGAACGGCGAAGACGCTGCGCGAACTCGGGCTGGCCGAGGTGCGCGTGCTGCCGGTGGAGGTGACCGGGCCGGGTGGCGTCGAGGCGGCCGCGCGGCGGGCCAGGTA
>DATEPR010000102.1:0-13068 GCA_035273045.1 Pseudonocardiaceae bacterium
CTGGCCGCGCACTTCCGGGTGCTGCGCTACGACCACCTCGGCCACGGCGGTTCGCCCGTCCCACCTGGACCGTACACAGTGGACCAACTGGCGGACGAGGTGCTGGCCCTGGTGGACGGTGTCGACCGGTTCGACTACGTCGGATTGTCCCTGGGCGGCATGGTGGGCATGGTCATCGCGGCCCGGCAGCCCGAGCGGGTGGGCCGGCTGGCCCTGGTGTGCACGTCGGCCCGGCTGCCGGCGGAATCCGGCTACCGGGAACGGGCCGCGAGGGTCCGGTCGCACGGCACGGCCGCGATCAGCGAAGTCGCCGTCAGCCGCTGGTTCACGCCCGCGTTCACCGACACCGAGCCGTACGCCGCGATGCTGGCGGCCACCCCGGACGAGGGCTACGCCGGCTGCTGCGAGGCGATCGCCGACATGGACATCCGGTCGCGGCTGCCCGCGATCACCGCACCCACCCTGGTGATCGCCGGCGAACTCGACCCGGCCACCCCGCCGGAGCACGGCAAGCTCATCGCGGACGCGGTGCCCGATGCGCGGCTGGCCGTGCTGCCGCAGGCGTCCCACCTGGCCAACGTGGAACGGCCGGACGAGGTCACCGGCCTGCTGCTGGAGCATCTAGTCGGAGGTGTGGCATGACCGACCCGTGGACGGCTGGCATGGCGGTACGCCGCGAGGTGCTCGGCGACGCGCACGTCGACCGGGCGACCGAGACGATGACCGACTTCAGCAAGGACTTCCAGGAGTTCATCACCCGGTACGCCTGGGGATCGGTGTGGACGCGGCCCGGCCTGGAACGCAAGACCCGCAGCTGCCTGACCATCGCGATGCTGGCCGCCTTGGGCCACCACAACGAACTGGCCCTGCACGTGCGGGCCGGGCTGCGGGTCGGCCTGACCCCGGACGACATCCGCGAGGTGCTGATGCAGGTCGCCGTGTACGCGGGCGTACCGGCGGCGAACAGCGCGTTCGCCGTCGCGCAGCGCACCATCGACTCGGCGGACGGCTAGCGATGCGACCCCAGCCGGCCGGCACCGTCGCCGATTCCGTGCAGCGCAACGGCGAGTTCGTCCAGTCCCTGGACCGCGGCCTCGCCGTCATCCGGGCGTTCGACGCCGACCACCCGGAACTCACACTGTCCGAAGTGGCCAGACAGACCGGCCTGACCAGGGCCGCCGCCCGCCGGTTCCTGCGCACCCTGGTGGAGATCGGGTACATGCGCACCGACGGCGGCAAGTTCGCGCTGCGGCCCAAGGTGCTGGAACTCGGCTACGCCTACCTGTCCAGCCTGTCGCTGCCCGAACTCGCGCTGCCGCACATGGAACAGTTGGTCGAGCGGGTGCACGAGTCGTCGTCGATGTGCGTGCTGGACGGCGACGAGATCGTGTACGTGGCGCGGGTGCCGACCAAGCGGATCATGGCCGTGGTGATCGCGGTGGGCACGCGGTTCCCGGCGTACGCGACGTCGATGGGCAGGGTGCTGCTGGCCGGCCGGTCCGACGACTTCCTGGACGGCTTCTTCGCGTCGGCCGAACTGCGCAGCCTGACCCCGCACACCACGACGGACGTCCGTGAGCTGCGGGCCGAACTGGCGCGGGTGCGGGACCGCGGCTGGGCCATGGTCGACCAGGAGTTGGAGGAGGGCCTGCGCGCGGTGGCCGCCCCGGTCCGCGACGGCACCGGCAAGGTGGTGGCCGCGGTGAACGTTGCGGTGAACGCTTCGCGGATGACGGCGGCCGAGGTCGCGTCCTCGGTGGTGCCGCCGCTGCTGCACACGGCCGGCCAGATCAGCCAGGACCTGGCCGGCGCCCAAGGAACCTGAGCCGCACCGGGCTACCGGCCGGCCATGATGTCCGTCTCGGTGATGCCCGGACCCTGGCCGGGGCGGATGAACCACTCGGTGCCGAAGGCGTTGCGGAAGGCGTCGTCCGGCATGGCCAGGAAGAACGACTCCTCGCTGATCTGGCTGGCGTGCGCCCGCATGGCCGCGCGCTTCACGTCCGTGTAGGCCGTCACGTCCACCACCGCCGTGATCTCCGACTCCGGCTTGCCGAACTGCGGGTTCTCCTCCGGGTCGGGCAGTTCCACCTCCAGGCCCGCCTCGGCCATCGCGCGCATCCCGCGCAGCACGTGGTCGCGGTTGATGGTCGCCTGGTAGACCCTCGGCGTGCCGGCCAGTTCGGCCGCCCGCATGCCGACCCGGTGGACCTGGATGTGGTCCGGGTGGCCGTAGTTGCCGATGTCGTCGTAGCAGGTCAGCACGTCCGCCGACTCCTCGCGCAGGATCGCCACGAGTTTCGCCGCCGCCTCCTCGACGTCCGCCGTCCAGAACGAGCCGGGTGCGTCGTTGGTCGGCGTGCCCATCATCCCCGAGTCGACGTAGCCGAGGAACTCGACGCGGCTGACGCCGAGGAGTTTCGCCGAGTGCTGCGTCTCGACGACCCGCCGCTGCCACAACCGCTCACCGTCGGCCAGGAACCCGTCGGGCACCTCGCCGTTCTCACCCCTGGTCGCCACGACCAGCACCACGCGGTGTCCCTCGTCCGCCGCCTTCCGCATCACCCCACCGCAGGAGATGCACTCGTCGTCGGGATGCGCGTGGAACGAAACAAGCGTCGCCATGGTGGCAACGCTACCCAGCCGCCGTGTGAGCCGAGAAACATCCGTCTCCGAAAAGCTCTGATACCGATATAATCGGAGTGGGAGGGAATCATGACCTGGCCTGCCCTGCTGCTGCGCGAACCGCCCCGGCCGAGGCGGATCGCCACCGCCGCCTGGGCACCGGGTCTCGTCGTGGCCACGGTTTGCGTCGGCGCCTTCATGGGCCAACTGGACGCCAGCATCGTGTCGCTCGCCCTGCCGGCCATCGGGCGCGACCTGCACGCGGACAGCGCACAGACCGAATGGGTCGCCCTGAGCTACCTGCTGATCCTGGTCAGCCTCGTCGCACCGATGGGCCGCCTGGCCGACACGATCGGCCGGAAACTGCTCTACACCTACGGTTTCGGCGTCTTCGCGCTGGCGTCACTGGCCTGCGGGCTGGCGCCCAACCTCGTCGTGCTGATCGTGTTCCGGGTGGTGCAGGCGCTGGGCGCGGCGATGCTCCAGGCGAACAGCGTCGCCCTCATCGCCACCGCCGTGCCGCGCAGGGTGCTGGGCCGCGCCGTCGGCATCCAGGGTGCCGCGCAGGCGGTCGGGTTGGCCCTCGGCCCGGCGGCCGGCGGCCTGCTGCTGCAACTGGGCAGTTGGCGGCTGCTGTTCCTGCTCACCGTTCCCGCCGGCGTCCTCGGACTGGTCACCGGCTGGTTCTTCCTGCCGCGCAGCCGGGATCTCGCCGCCCGCCGGCCGGTCGACTGGCGGGGGCTTGGCCTGTTCGTGCCCTCAGTCGCGTTGTTCATGCTCGCCCTGTCGCTGGCCACCCGGCCGGAACCGCCGGCGCTGCTGGCCGGTTTGGGTGTCGCCGCCGCGGTCCTCGGCGGGCTGTTCGGGTGGCACGCCCGCCGGGCGGCGGCGCCACTGCTGGACCCGAACCTGTTCCGCCGCAGGGCATTCAGCGCCGGACTGGGCAGCGGCCTGCTGTCCTACACGGCCATGTTCGGCCTGCTGTTCACGGCTCCGCTGGCCCTGGGCGGCGGCTACCGGCTCAGTGCCGGCAACGCCGGTCTGGTGCTCACCCTGCTGCCGGTCGCACTCGGCCTCACCGCGCCGCTGGCCGGCCGGCTGGCCGACCGGTGGGGGGCCCGCGCGGTCACCGTGTCCGGCATGGCCGTGGCCACCGCCGGACTGGCCGGCATCGCGGCGATCCGGCCCGGTGTCACCGGATTCGCCGTCCTGCTCGTCGTCACCGGCGTCGGCCTCGGCCTGTTCACGCCGGCCAACAACGCGGCGGTGATGGCGTCCGCGCCGCGCAGCGACTCCGGCGCCGCGGCCGGCATCCTCAACATGACAAGGGGCCTGGGCACCGCGCTCGGCATCGCCGCGGCCACCCTGGTGTTCAGCGCGGCGTCCGGTGGCCACCCGCTGGCCGGGCTGACCGCGGTCGGCTGGTTCCTCGCCGGGCTGACCGTCCTCGGTGCGGTCCTGGCGCGTGGTCAGGCCAATCCGGCGCCGATCAGGTGACCGATGCCGAACACCAGCACCGCGGCCACGCCGCCGACCAGCAACTGCCGCGCCCCGGCCCGGACGGCGCTCCTGCCGTTCAGCACGCCGATCACCGCGCCCACGCCGAACAGCGCCAACCCGGCCAGCACCATCGCGGTGACCAGCGCGGCCGTGCCGGAACCGACGAGGTACGGCAGCACGACCACCACAGCGCCCGCGGCGAACGCCAGCAGGCTGGACAGCGCTGCCGACCACGGTGAGCCCAGTTCGTCCGGGTCCAGCCCGAGTTCCTCGCGGGCCATGGTGTCCAGCGCGACGTCGCTGTCCTTCATGATCGTCTTGGCGACGTGTTCCGCCTCCTCGGCGGGCAGGCCCTTGGCCCGGTAGATCAGCGCCAGTTCCTCGAACTCGGCGTCCGGGTCGTCCCGCAGTTCCTCGGCCTCGACGGCGATCTCCCGCTCGTACGCCTCCCGCTGGCTGCGCATGGACACGTACTCGCCCGCCGCCATGGAGAACGCGCCGGCCAGCAGCCCGGCCAGGCCGGCGAACAGGATCGTGCCCGCGGCGACACCGGAACCGGCGAAGCCCATCACCAGTGACGTGTTGGACACCAGGCCGTCGTTCACGCCGAACACGGCGGCACGCAGCGCCCCCGACCGGTCGCCCCGGTGCCACCGCTCGCGTTTCGCGATGTCGCGCGGGTTGTGGTCGCCCGGGCCGCGCAGCCGGGTCAGCACCCTGGCGTGCGAGCGCTCGTCGACCGCCATGTCCGGCGTGGCGTCCGGGTCGCCGTCGTACCGTCCGGCGTCGGCGTGTTCGGCCCGTTCCACCAGTGGCAGCACGGCGTCCGCCGAGAAGCGCCGCGCCACCCAGCTCAGCAGGCGGGTGCGCAGGTCCGGCCGGCCCGGCTCGGGCACCCGCTCGCCGAGGGCGGCCAGCTTGGCCGCCCAGTGCGCGGCATGCCGGTCCTCGATGGCGGCGAGCTGGCCGAACACCTCGCGCCGCTCGCCACTCGCACCGGCCGCCATGCCCCGGTACAGCGCGGCACTGTTCCGCTCCGCGGTCAGCATCTCCCGGTACCGCTCCGACTCAGTCATCCGTGCCGCCCTCCTTCCCGCACCGGGCACACACTCCCCGGAAGATCACCTGCGCCTCGTCCACCTCGCCGAAACCGGGACCGGGGGACAGGCACGGCCGTTCGCCGACCACACACGGCACGTCCGTGATCCCGCCGCACCGCCGGCACACGAAGTGGTGGTGCCAGGTGTCGGCGATCTCGTAGACGACGGCACCCGGACCGACGTCCGCGCGCAGCACCACACCGGCGTCGGCCAGCGCGCCCAGCGCGTTGTAGACGCTGGTCCTGGGCAGCGCCACGCCGTGGCCGGCCAGCCGCGCGTGGACCTCGTCGGCCGTGCGGTGCCCGCCCATGTCGTGCAACGCCTGGGCGACCGCGACCCTGGGCCGGGTCGCCTTCAACCCGGCGGCACGCAGTCGTTCACCCACGCTCATTTGTACATTGTACAACTTAGGCGACCAGCTGTTCGCTGACTTCCTTGATCCGCGCCAGGTCCGCGCCCATGACCTGTCCGCCTGCGGGCGTAGCGCATCGTCACAGTTTGCCGGGTCCGGGCTTGGCCGCGACGATGCGAGCATGACTGGACAGGACAGCGGCCGGGTCGCCCTGGTCACCGGCGGCTCCCGGGGCATCGGCCTGGCCACCGCCAACCGGCTGGCCGCGGACGGTTTCGCCGTGGTGGTCAACTACGTGGGCAACGAGGCCGAGGCGGACAAGGCAGTCGCCGAGCTCACCGGGGCCGGCGCCCGGGCGGTCGCGATCCGGGCCGACGTGGCCGACGAGAGCGCCGTCGCCGCCATGTTCGACCGGGTGGAGACCGACTTCGGCGGGATCGACGTGGTGGTCAACGCGGCCGGCATCATGATCCTGGCCACGGTCGACGAGTACGACCTCGCGGCGCTGGACCGGATGCACCGGGTCAACATCCGCGGCGCGTTCGTGGTCGGCCAGCAGGCGGCCCGGCGGCTGCGCGAGGGCGGCGCGATCATTCACCTGTCCAGCACGGTGACCCGGCTGTCCATGCCGACGTACGCCGCCTACACGATGAGCAAGGCGGCCGTGGACGCGCTCGTGCTGATCCACGCCCGCGAGCTGCGCGGCCGGAACATCACGGTGAACGCCGTCGCCCCCGGCCCCACCGCGACCGCGTTGTTCCTGGAGGGCAAGGACGAGCAGACGGTCGCCCGGCTGGCTGCCCAGCCGCCGCTGGAACGGCTCGGCAGGCCGGAGGACGCCGCCGCGCTGATCGCGTTCCTCGCCGGCCCGGACGGCCACTGGGTCAACGGCCAGACCATCCGGTCCAACGGCGGCATCGCCTGACCGGGCCGCGGCGACGACGGTGGCGCCACGGCCGGTCAGTCGGTGCGCACGGACAGCACGACCACGTTGGCCCAGCGGGGATGCCGGGTGACCGCGACCTGCCTGGCGAAGCACGCCGCGGCCAGCAGGTCGCGCTGCTGGTGCAGCCGGTCGACGCCGACCCCGGCCGGGCACGCCACCACCACCCGGATCTCGTCCTCCCTCGGGGAGGTCCACACGATGGCCGGCGTGCGGCCGTCCGGTGTACAGACCCGCGCCCTCGCGAACGCCGTGCGCAGCCGGTGCTGGACCAGGACGGCCCGGAACCGGCCCAGGACGAACCGCCGGGCCGTCCGCCAGTGCCATGCCATGCTGCCGATGCCGGCCAGCAGCACGGCCAGCCATGCCGGCCCGATCGCCCGGTCCAGTTCGACCAGGACGAGCGGGACCAGCGCGGCGGCGGCGATCTCGTAGCGCCACCGGTAGGCGGTGACGAACACGTTGGCCCGGCGTGGCCGGGCCAGTTCCCGTGCCAGTTCGGCGATCTGGTCTCGTGCCTGCCGCCTGCTCATCGCCGGATCTCCGTTCTGGCAGTGGCCGGTGCCGAGCGCAGTACGCCGGTACCGGAGCACTGTTCGCAGGCCACCCAGGCGTGGGGTGTCATTCCGGTGCCGCGGCAGAACTCGCAGCACCGCACGGAATCCCACCGTGGATCCCGATACCGTCGGCCGCCGTGCGGCAGCTTGGTGATCTGGAAGCCCTTCGCCAGCGCGTTCGCGTCCTCGTCCGCGAACAGGCGGTCGACCAGGCGGTCGAACAGTCGGCCGATCGGTCCTCGCCGTACCTCCGGATGGTTGTTCGTCATTGCGATCGCCCCCATCTGCTTCGCAACCAGGACTGTGGCAACCCGCCCGACCGGCGGGGCTCGTTGTCGTGGTCGCCGGGGCGTCCGACGGGACCGGGTGCGGCGTCCGCGCCGTCCGGTCGCGACACGACGCAAGATGACTTCGGACCTCGGGACAGCCATGATCCGCGTGGTGTAGGGTCTCCGACGTGGATGCACGGCGCCTCCTACAATTGCCTACACCGACGTAGGTAGGTGGCTATGTCAGTTCCTGACGCTGATCCTACATTCGCTGGTCGGCCAGCGGTAGGCACAGACATGGACAAACCTTCGCCAGTTGTTGTAGGCAACGAAATGAAACGGCTCCGCCTGGCGGTAGGCGAGACGCAGGCTCAGGCCGCCGAGGCCATCGGCGTCAGCAGGGCCAACCTGGCCCAGTGGGAAACGGGCAAATACCTCCCGTCGGTCGACCACGCCCGCCGGCTGGACGACCACCTCAGAGCGGAGAACCTACTGGTCAACTTGGTTGTCGCGGCCCGCTCCCGGGGTGCACGGCGGCCGGGGGTGGACGCCCGCGCGAACACCGCGGACGCCGCCGGTGCCCTGACGAAGGTGTTTCGACAGGTCGGCGCTGCCCTGGTGGGGTTCCTGGTGTACGACACCCACGGCCGGCCGCGCGGCTGGCGGCACAACCTGCAGACCGACAAGCACCCCACACCACTGGGCACGGCCTACGGGATGCGCACCCTGGTGGAGGTCGGTGAGCCCTTCGTCGACCTGGGTGCCCTGGGGCAGAGCCTGCTCGCGATGCAGACGCCGCAGCGCGGCTGGATGTCCCGCTCCGGCTCCAACCGCCCGGAGGCCACGGCCGCCGCCCTGGACGCCCTGTTCCGCACCGGCACCACACTGGCCCCCGACCACGGCCTTGCCCTGCTGGAGGAGTCACTGGACGACTTCAGCCGCACCCGTCCCTACCTGCTGTCCACCGCCCTGCAGACCGCGGCGCGGCTGCGGCCGGACTCGTCGCTGACCACGCGGCTGATCGACGACCTGCTGGACGCCCGGCTCCCGTTCGACGGGGTGCTGTTGTGGCCGGAGAAGGTCGAGCCCGGCCTGACCCAACCCGAACCGTCCGTCGCGCACACGGCACGCGCCGTCGTGGCCCTGCGCGGCGTGCTGAGCAACCACGGCGACGACGAGATCCGCGTCGCCGTGGACAACGCGATCGAATGGCTCGTCGACCGGAACCACCCGGACGACGGCGTCACCGAGGAACTCATCAGACCGAAACCGGACGGCGGCACAACCAGGGTGATCGTCCGGCACTTCACCTCGGCGCTGGTCGTACAGGCACTGTCGGGGGTGCCGTACGTGCCGGCCTCGCGTGTTCATTTCGCACTCAACACGCTGTGGGAGCGCTACAACCACGAGATCGGCCTGTGGGCGTGGGGGAACGGGGACCTGCCCGTGTGGATGACCATGGAGTCGGTCATCGCCCTGCGTTCGGCCGCGCTCGCGTTGGCGGCGACTCCGGTCAGCCCTCCCGGAGACTGAGCACATATGACCGCCCCGGTGGCCGCCCTGTCCGGCGGCCTTCGACTGTGTGAGGACGTCGCGTCCGCACTGCGTCCCGCACCCGTCGACGTCCACCACCTGACCGAGGCCGCGCGCCATGTCGCCGCGCGCCTCGACGATCTCGCGTCCTGGTTGGACGAACTGCGGCACGACGCCGCCGCGGTGCGGACGATCGCGGAACGCTCCTACTGGCATCCCAACGGCTTCGCCAAACTCGTCCTGCACACCGGTGTCGACCACAAGCTGCGGCTGCACGTGTGGCCGGCCGGCGAGGGCAGGCTCGGCGAGTCGAACCCGCACAGCCACCGGTGGCCGTTCGCGTCCACAGTGGTCGCTGGCGGCGGCCTGCACATGGTCGAGTACACCGAGTCCGAGACCCGGGGCCATCACTACGACCGCTACCGCTACGGCGCCGACCCGGCCGACCGGGCCGCCCTGGTCGCCGCCGGCGCCGCCCGCCTGACCAGGGTGCGCAGCCTGCACAACACGTACGGCGGCGGGTACTCCTGCGACACCGACGTGGTGCACACCGTCGCGCCGATCGGCGCCGCCCTGACCGCCACCCTCGTGGTGCAGGGGCCGCAGCGGACGCCGTCGACGGTGGTGTACCGGCGGCCGGGGCTGGGGGACGACCAACCCAACGGAGTACTCACCGAATCGGACGTGCGGTCGCTGACCGGCGACGTGCTGGCCGCCTACCGGGGACGTGCGCGGTGACCGGCCTGGCCGCCGCCGTCCTGACCGACCGGGACATCCGTGCCGCGCTGGACAACGGCGATCTGACCGTCGACCCGTTCGAGCCGAGCATGATCCGGCCGGGTGCGCTGAGCCTGCGGCTGGGCCACGAGGCGTTCACTCTGGTGAGCACCGGACCGGTGGACATCGCGGACCGCACCAGCCATCCTGAGCTGCGACCGAAGATCCTCGACGATGAGGGCAGACTCGTGGTCGAACCGGGCGAAGTCGTCCTGGCACCGACGCTGGAGCGCGTCGGCCTGTCCGGCCGGCTGGCCGGCCTGGTCGACGGCACCAGCAGCTACGCGCGCCTTGGCGTGTCGATCGTGCTGTCGCATCAGGTGAGTCCCGGTTTCGGGGACGGCGGTGGCGCGATCATCACCCTGGAGATTACGTCGCACCTGCGCCATCCCGTGCTGCTGCGGCCGGGGATGCGGGTGGCCAACCTGATGCTGTTCGCGACCTCCGGCAGTGAAGTGCTCTACGGCGCCATGCCCTTCAACTACTCCAGCGACCAGCGGGTCGCTCCGTCGCGATTGGCCGATCATGTCGCGCAGGCCTACCTCGCTGGGTGAACTCGGCGAGCGGTCCATCCTCGCCGACGTCCTGGCACCCCGGTACCGGGACGTCGCCGGGTTCGGCGACGACTGCGCCCTGCTCGGCGTGCCGGCCGGCGGCGGCGAACTCGTCGCCACCACCGACAGCTGCCCCACACCGCTGGTCGCGCAACTCGGCGACACCGACCCCTACCACGCCGGTTGGCTGCTGGTCACGATCAACCTGTCCGACCTGGCAGCCGCCGGCGCCAGTCCGCTCGGCCTGGTGGTGAACTACACGCTGCCGCCCGACACGTCGGTGGCCGACTTCGAGCGGCTACTGGACGGTGTGGACGACTGCGCCGCCGAACACCACACCAGCGTGGTCGGCGGCGACCTGCGGGACGGCCCGCGGACCCAGTTGTCCGCCACCGCCGTCGGCCAGTGCGCGCCCGGCTGCCGGGTGCGCAGGCGCGGTGCGTCGGTGGGGGACCGGCTGCTGCTGGTCGGCTCGCCCGGCTACCTGTGGGCCGAGGCGCTGGTAGCCGGCGGCCGGATCACGTTGCCCGCCAACGACGCCGACCTGCTCGCCGAGCGCGCCAGGCGGCCGAAGGCGCAACTGGTCGCCGGCCGGCTGCTCGCCGAGGGCGGCTTCGCCCGGGCCGCCATGGACGTGTCGGACGGGTTGTTCGCCTCGGTGCGGACCCTGTGCGAGGTCAACGGTGTCGGCGCGCGGCTGACCGAGGACGTCCGGCTCGATCCGGTGCCGGCCGAGGTGTGCCGGCAGGCCGGGGTGCGGCCGTTCGACCTCGCGGCGACGTGGGGCGACTGGTGCCTGCTGGTCGCGGTCGGCGAGGCGGATGTCGCCACGGCACGGGCGAAACTGACCGCCGAGGGGTGCGCCGCCCAGATCGTCGGCCGGCTGGTGGACGCCGGTTCGGGCATCACCCTGGTCACCGGTGGCCGGACGGTGCCGTGGCAGGGCGTGGCCCAGGAGCGCTTCTCCCCGCGGTCCTGGCACGGCGGCGACCTGGCCGGCTGGTTCGCCGCCATGCTGCCGGCCACCGCGCGATGACGTCGCCGATGTCCAGGATCCAGGACGCCCCTCACGGTCACCGGCCACTGACGGGAGCGGCATGAACGGACGAACAGCAACAGCCGCCTGCGTGGGCGCCGCCATCGCGGCGCTGAGCCTGGTCACCGCACCCGGTGCGGCGGCGCGGGACGGCTCACCGCGGTGCGCGCCGGACGCGCTCGCGGTCGGCTTCAGCGACTCGCTGGACAAACTGGTCCGCGACGGCGCCGAACTCGGCGGCCTGTCGTCGCTGGCGTACGACGCGCGGTCGCACGCCTGGGCGTCGGCCGTGGACAACAACGGCACCGACCCGGCGCGGATCTGGTTCTTCCGCGACCTGAACCATCCGGCGGTGGTGCGGGACCCGCTGGTGCTGAGGATGCCCGACGGCACGCCGTACGACGGGCAGAACTCGGACGACGAGGGGCTTGCCGTGCTGCCGGACGGCGACTACCTGGTGAGCTCGGAAACGGAGCCGTCGATCCGCGTCTACGACCGGGACGGCGTCCAGCGGGCGTCACTGCCGGTCCCCGCCCGGTTCGCCGTCACCGGCACCACGCCGGACGGCCAGGCCACCAGGAACGCGACCCTCGAAGGGCTGACGATCACGCCGGACGGCAGGCGGATCGTGGCCGCGATGGAGGGCGCGCTGTCCGGTGACGTGTCCGCGTCCGGTGACGCCACCGAGCACCGGTTCCTGGTGTACGACGCGGACCGGCACGGCACCTGGCGGCTGGCCGAGCAGATCGCCTACCGGACCGACGCCGGCAACCGGGTGCCCGAGGTGGCGGCGTACACCGACGACTCGCTGCTGGTCGAGGAGGCCGCGTTCAGCACGACGGCGGGCAACTCGGTCGACCTGTACGCGGTCACCGGCCTGCACCGGGCGAAGGACGTGAGCGGTGTGGCGAACCTGTCCGACGTGCCGGGCGACGCGGTGCACAAGCGGCTGGTCGCCAACCTCGTGACGTGCCCGACCCTGGGCGCGCCGGCGAAGGAGACGCAGACCAATCCGCTGCTGGACAACTTCGAGGGCATGGCGATCACCGGTCACCGGCACGGCCTGACGGGCGTGAGCGTCATCAGCGACGACAACTTCAGCGCGACGCAGACCACGCGCGTGCTGAACCTGCGCGCCCGCCTGCCGTAGCGAAGTTGGTGGGATCCGGCGCCGGGACGCGGGCGTTGGGCGGAAAATGCCGTGGCGGCTGGGAGGTCGCTTGCCTGCCTGCCGTGGGCGGCAAGGGGTCCGGTGCCGGGGCGCGGGCGTGGAACCGCGTCCCGGCACCGGTGTCTCGGGTGTCAGTGCAGGAAAGCCTTGACGGCCGCGGCGAAGTCGTCCGCCGAGACGGCCGGCATGTCGTTGTGTTCCGTCGCGTCCCACATCGGCGTGATCGCCGCGCCGACGGCCCGTTTCGCCGCTCGCACCGCGGCCGGCGGCTGGGCGCAGATCCGGCCCAGGACGGCGTTGACCTCGTCGTGCAGCGCCGCGTCCGGCACGGCCCGGTTGACCAACCGGGCCGCCTGCGCCGCCGGCCCGTCCAGCAGGTCGCCGGTGTACAGCAGTTCCCGGGCCACGGCGGGTCCGGCCAGCGCGGTCAGCCGGGCGGCGAACGCCGGTGTGGCGAGGATGCCCAGCCGGGCGATGGGCATGCCGATCCGCGCGGACTCCGCCATGTACCGCATGTCGCAGGCCAGCGCGAGCTGGCAGCCCGCCCCGGCGGCCGCGCCCTCGATCTCGGCGACCACCGGCACCGGGCACCGCTCGATCGCCCGGAATGCGGCTTCCATGCGGGCGAAGGACTCCTCGACGAACTCCGGG
>DATEPR010000103.1:0-6299 GCA_035273045.1 Pseudonocardiaceae bacterium
GCCGACGGTCGCGTCGACGTCGTCGAGGTCCACGTCCACGCCGAGGGCGGCGCCGGCCTGGGTGAGGAACGCCCGCACCGGCGGGGTGAGCCGCACCGGCCACTCGTGGCAGGCGATCCGGTGCAGCGCCCCGGCCAGCAGGGTCACCGGGTTGTCGGGGTTGCGGCGGGAGGCGTGCCCGGCCCGGCCGTGCGCGGTCAGCCGCAGGTGGGCGGTGCCGCGTTCGGCGGTGGCCACCGGATACAGCCGCACCCCGTCCACGTGGTGGGTGACCGCGCCTGTCTCGCTGATCGCGACCACGCAGCCCTCGAACAGGTCCGGGTGCGCGGCGGCCAGCCATTCGGCGCCGTCCACGCCGGCGTCCTCCTCGTCGGCCACGAACGCCACCACGACGTCCCGCACCGGCCTGCGGCCCTGGACGGTCCATTCGTGCAGCACGGTGAGCACCGTGGCGCACATGTCCTTCATGTCGGTGGCGCCCCGGCCCCACACGTAGCCGTCGCGGATCACCCCGGCGAACGGCGGCACCGACCAGTCGGCGGGTTCGGCGGGCACCACGTCCAGGTGGGCCTGCACCAGCACGGCGGGCAGGCTCGGGTCGCTGCCGCGGATCCGGCCGACGACGTTGCCCCGGCCCGGGGTGCGTTCCAGCAGCACCGGGTGTGCGCCGGCGTCGTCGAGCAGGTGCGCGACGAACTCGGCGGCGGCGCGTTCGCCCGCCGACTGGCCGCCGCCGTGGTTGGTGGTGTCGAACCGGATCAGCCGGGCGCACAGGCCGGCGGCGTACTCGGCGGTGGCGTCGATGCGCGGCGGGACGGACGGCATGCGCCTCCTCACGTCGGGGAACGGGGGCGATGCCACGGTAGGCGCGCGGCACCGGGTTGGGCGCGGAGTCGTGGCATTGTGCACATACCGACCGGTCGGTACCATCCGGTGCCGTGGCTGGGCGCGCGATCGACGCGGTGGTGTTCGACTACGGCGGGGTGCTGACCGCGCCGGTCCGCACCTCCACCGACGACTGGCTGGCGCGGGAGGGCATCGACGTGGCCGGCTACCGCGCCACGATGCGTGCCTGGCTGGTCGACCCGGACCGCGAGGACTCGCCGGTGCGGCAGCTGGAACGCGGGGTGCTGGCGCCGGAGGAGTTCGAACGGGTGTTCGCCGCGCGCCTGACCACCGCCGCGGGCGGGCCGGTGGTCGCCGAGGGCCTGCTGGGCCGCATGTTCGCGCTGATGGTGCCCGACCCGGTGATGCTGCGGCTGATCGGCGAGCTGCGCGGCGCCGGGCTGCGAGTGGGGTTGCTGTCCAACAGCTGGGGCGCCACCGGCTACCCGGCCGACGTGCTCGGCGCGTGCGACCCGGTGGTGATCAGCGGCACCGTCGGCCTGCGCAAACCCGACCCGGCGATCTTCGAGCTGCTGCTGGAGCGGCTGGGCGTGCCCGCCGGGCGGACCGCGTTCGTCGACGACGTGAAACCGAACGTGGCCGCGGCGGACGGGCTGGGCATGCACGGTGTGCTACACGTGGACGCCACCACCACCAGGGCGGCGCTGCGGGCCCTGGTGCCCGACCTGCCGGCCGACCCACCGTCTGGGGATGTGACCGCATGACCGACCTGCCCGGCCTGGACCTGGACCGGCTCACCGACTACCTCGCCACCGCGACCCCCGGGCTGGTCACCGGGCCGCTGTCGGCGCAGGTGGTGGCCGGTGGCCGCTCCAACCTCACCTACTACCTCACCGACGGCACCACGAAATGGGTGCTGCGCCGCCCGCCGCTGGGGCACGTGCTGCGCACCGCGCACGACATGTCCCGCGAGTTCCGCATCCTCTCCGCGCTGGCCGGCACGTCGGTGCCGGTGCCGCGGACGGTGCACCTGTGCCAGGACCCCGAGCCGCTGGGCGCGCCGTTCTACCTGATGGCCGAGGTGCCCGGCGTGGTGGTGCGGACCAGGGCGCAGTGCGAGGAACTGGGCGCCGAGGCCACCACGGCCGTGGTGCACCGCCTGGTGGACGTGCTGGCGGAGCTGCACACGGTGGATCCGGCGTCGGTCGGGCTGGCCGACTTCGGCCGCCCGGAGGGCTATCTGACCCGGCAGGTGGCGCGGTGGCGCAAGCAGCTGGACGCCTCCCGCAGCCGCGAGGTCGAGGGCATCGACGACCTGCACGCCCAGTTGGCGGCGTCGGTGCCGGTGTCGCGGCGCGGCGGGCTGCTGCACGGCGACTACCGGCTGGACAACGCCCTGGTCGACCCGGACAAGCGGGACATCGCGGCGGTGCTGGACTGGGAGATGTCCACGCTGGGCGACCCGCTGGCCGACGTGGGCCTGCTGGTCGTCTACACCAGCGGGCGGCGCGGGGACGACGTGATCACCGGGGACGTCACCAGCGCACCGGGGTTCCCGCCCACCGACGAGCTGATCGAACGCTACGCGCGGCGCACCGGGTTCGACGTGTCCGGCCTGGACTGGTACGTCGCGCTGAACTGTTTCAAGCTCGCCGTGGTGCTGGAGGGCATCCACTACCGCTTCTCGCACGGCCAGACCGTGGGCGAGGGATTCGACGTCATCGGGCAGCGGGTGCCCGGCCTGGTCCGCGAGGGCCTGGCCGCGCTGGCCGGGGAGGGGAACCGGTAATGGACTTCGCGTACGACGAGACCACCGAGCGGCTGCGCGGCGAGCTGCAGGCGTTCATGGCCGAGCACGTCTACCCGGCCGAGCCGGTGTTCGAGCAGCAGGTGGCGCGGGCCGGTGACCCGTGGGCGCGGGTGCCGGTCATCGAGGAGCTCAAGGCCGAGGCGCGCCGGCGGGGCCTGTGGAACCTGTTCCTGCCCGGTGAGCACGGCGCGGGCCTGACGAACCTGCAGTACGCGCCGCTGGCCGAGATCATGGGCCGCAGTCCCGCGCTGGCCCCGGAGGCCACCAACTGTGCCGCCCCGGACACCGGGAACATGGAGGTGCTGGCCATGTTCGGCACCCCGGAGCAGCGCACCCGGTGGCTGGGGCCGCTACTGGAGGGCGAGATCCGCTCGGCGTTCTGCATGACCGAGCCGGACGTGGCGTCCTCGGACGCCACGAACATCACCACCCGGATCGAACGCGACGGCGACGACTACGTCGTCAACGGCCGCAAGTGGTGGTCCTCGGGCGCGCTGAACCCGAACTGCCGGATCCTGATCGTGATGGGCAAGACCGACCCGGCCGCGGAGCGGCACCGCCAGCAGAGCATGGTGCTGGTGCCCAGGGACACGCCGGGCGTGCACGTCAAGCGCGGGGTGCACGTGTTCGGCTACACCGACGGCCCGCACGGCGGGCACGCCGAGGTGGTGTTCGACGACGTGCGGGTACCCGCGGCGAACCTGATCGCCGGGGAGGGCGAGGGGTTCGCGATCTCCCAGGCCCGCCTGGGTCCGGGCCGCATCCACCACTGCATGCGGGCGCTGGGCATGGCCGAGCGGGCGCTGGAGCTGATGTGCCGGCGGGTGACCGGCCGGGTGGCGTTCGGCAAGCCGCTGGCCGAGCAGGGCGTGGTGCAGGAGTGGATCGCCGAGTCGCGCATCCGCATCGAGCAGGCCCGGCTGCTGGTGCTGAAGACGGCGTGGCTGATGGACACGGTGGGCAACCGGGGCGCGCACACCGAGATCCAGGCGATCAAGGTGGCGGTGCCCGCGGCGGCGGAGTGGATCGTGGACAAGGCGATCCAGGCGCACGGCGGTGGCGGGGTCAGCCAGGACTTCCCGTTGGCGAGCCTGTTCGTGCAGGCCCGCACGATGCGGATCTTCGACGGCCCGGACGAGGTGCACCGCCGTTCGCTGGCCCGCCGGGAGCTGCGCCGGCACAGTTGACCCCGCACCCGGTCAGCCGCGGGGCAGCACCTCGGCCAGCACGGCGGGCAGGCCCGACCAGTCCGAGGACACGATGCTGGCGTGGTCGGCGGCCAGCTGCGCGACCCTGGCCTGGGCGTCGGCGACCGCCGGATGGGTGTCGTCCAGGGCGGGTGGCACGTTCTGCGCGTCGGTCATGGTCAGCAGGTAGTGGTTGGCCGAGTAGAACGACGTGTCGATGCCGTTCGCGTAGGTGGCGGCGTCGCCGTCGAACACCACGAACCACGGGCGGATCGTGGTGTCGCCGTACTGGGTGCGCGGGTCGCCCGCCCTGGCGCCGAGCACGGCCGGGAACGTGGTGGCCCGCCGCACCGTGCCGGCGGCGGCGAGGTTTTTCAGGTAGGTGGCGTACTCGACGTCGGTGTGCAGCCGGTCCAGCGGGTTGGCCAGTTCGACGGTGCCCGGGATGACGTAGACCAGCACCTTCCCGGCCAGCTGGGCGCGGGTGGGCCAGGCGTCGGCCCGGGCGGCGGCGTCCAGGGTGGGGAAGGAGCCGAGCAGGTCGGCCGGCCGGAACAGGGCGGTACCCAGGTGCGCGGACACGAGCGCGTCGAACTGGGCGGGACCCATGCCGAGGTTGGCCTCGAACCCGTTCTTCAGTTCGACCTTGACCACGACGGGCCCGGCGCCGGGGTGGGCGGACAGCCACACGCGCAGGTCGTCCAGGCACGCGCCGAGGTCCTGGTCGGCGCTGCCGGTCTCCAGCTGGGCCGGGGTGGTGGCGTTGACGCAGTTGTTGTCGTTGCCGGTCGGCCGGTCGTGGCTGACCTTCCATTCCTGGGTGAGGATGTCGGTCCAGGTGTCCAGTTCGACCATGCCGGTGCCGGCGTCCAGGGCCTGGGCGAGGAACGGGTAGCCGGCGGGGTCGTAGGTGTTGTGCACGCCGGTGACGGTGACCTGGGACAGCGGGAGCGTGGCGGGGTCGGCGGCACCGGCCGGGCCGGTGGACAGCGCGGTGACGGTGAGGGCGGTCAGGGCGAGCGTGCCGCCGAGGGCGGCGGCACGCCGGATCCGGGTGGGGGACATGGAGCCTCCGCAAGCGCCGAGTGGACGCGAATAAAATTCGCGCTTGGTGACGCTAGCGGTGCGGAACGTGCCTTCGACAGCCGCCGGATGAACTACGCGTGTCCGGCCGGTGCCGTTGCGTGCGCGACCCCGGTGGGCAGGGTGCGCAGCCGGCGCAGCGGCGAGCACACCAGCCACGCCGCCGACGCCAGGGCGCCTGCGCCGCACAGCCACAGGGTGGGGCGCACGCCGATGGCGGTGGCGGTGACGCCGCCCGCCAGGCTGCCGACCGGGATGACGCCCCAGATGAGGAAGTTGGTGGTGGCGTTGACCCGGCCCAGCAGGTTCTTCGGGGTCACCGACTGCTGGTAGCTGGTCTCCACGATGTTCAGGACGATGATCATGATGCTGGAGCAGAACGTGGCGGCGACCTCGAACACCAGCCGCCAGCCCGGGTAGGTGAGCGGGTTGAGCAGGAACCCGGCGCCACCGAGCAGCCCGGCCAGCCACAGCAGCCGGGCGTTGCCGACCCGGGCGGCGACCCGGCCGGTGGCCAGCGACGCGAGGATGGCGCCCAGCAGCCCCAGGGTGGACAGCAGCCCGATCACGCCCGGGCTCAGGCCCACGACGCGCACCAGGAACACCATGATGATCGCGGTGTTGGCCGACTGGAACAGCGACAGGCACGCGGTGTGGCCGTTCATGGCGCGCAGGATCGGGTCGCCGAACACCAGCTTCAGGCCCTCGCCGATCTCGCGGGCCAGGTTGGCGCGGGCCGGCCGGTCGGGGACGGGTTCGTCGGCGTGGATGCCGCGCAGCCACAGCGCCGACCACAGGTAGCTGGCGGCGTCCACGGCGATCGCGACGGGCGCGGTGAGCCACTGCACGAGCAGGCCGCCGACGGCGGGCGCGGCGATCGCGGCGCCCGACTGGTTGAGCGCGAGTTTCGTGTTGGCCCCCACCAGGTCGCCGCGCTCGACGATGGCCGGCAGGTAGGCGGTGTGGGCGACGCCGAAGAACACGGTGAGCACGCCGGCCGCGGCGACCACGACGTAGAGCTGCCACACGGTGAGCACCCCGAGGGCGGCGCCGGCCGGCACCCACGCGAACAGGGCGGCACGGCCCAGGTCGGCGGCGACCAGCACGGGGCGTTTGCGCATCCGGTCGCACCAGGCGCCGGCCTGCAGGCCCAGCAGCAGGTAGGCCAGCGTCTGCGCGGTGTTCAGCACCGACACCTGCAGCGTGCTGGCGTGCAGGTAGGACACCGCGGCCAGGGGCAGGGCCAGGAAGCTGATCCGGGTGCCGAACTGGCTGAGTGCGTCGGCCAGCCACAGGTGGCGGAAGTCGTGGTGGCGCAGCAGGCCGCCGGGCCGGGAGAGCCGTCGCGAGAGGGGCACGGCCCGATCCTGCCC
>DATEPR010000104.1:0-21978 GCA_035273045.1 Pseudonocardiaceae bacterium
GAGCTCGCCCGATCCGGGCGTCATCACGTCACCGGGCTGGACATCAGTCGCACCATGGTCGACATCGCCCGCGAGAACGCGCGGCGCGAGGGTGTCACCGTCGACTTCCGGCTCGGCGACGCGACCGACCTGCCCTTCGACGCCGACTCCTTCGACCTGATCGTCTGCCAGGCCGCGTTCAAGAACTTCCGCCGGCCGGCCGCCGCGATCGCCGAGATGTACCGGGTGCTGCGGGTCGGCGGCACCGCCGTGATCGAGGACCTGTGCCAGGACGCCACGGTCGCCGACATCGACGCCGAGGTGGCGTCGATGGGACAGGGGCCGGTCAACGCCGCGATGACGAAAGTGGCGCTGATCGGACTGCGCCGCCGCGCCTACTCCCCCGCCCGGTTCCAGCAGCTCGTCGCCGACAGTCCATTTCGGACGTGCGAGATCCACCGCGAGGGCGTCGGCATGTCGGTCCGGATGACCAAACGGCCGGCGGACGAGGCCGGCTGACCAGGCCACGACCGTATTCCTCACGCTGCTGACCAGGTCGTTCCGTGCGATGCTGGCCCGGAACTGGACCGAGGAGGATCTCGGCAAGCCGCCACCGCCCGCGGACCCATCGTCGACGACGACGCCCTCTACACGGCACTGGTCAACTCGGCGCGGCTGGCCGTCGCCCACCCCGGCCCGTCATCGTGAGCCACCGGACGCCGGCAGGGTCGCCGGTAGGCCGAACTCGGTGAGGTCGGCGGACAGGAACGCCACGATCTGGGCCACGCGGCCGGCTTCGATGGTGAGGACGTCGAGGCCGCCGGGCACGTAGCGGGCCGCCGCGTCGTCCCAGAGGTACGTGCCGAAGGCGAGTTGGCCGTTGGCGGAGGTCGGCAGGAACCGCCACCGCGACTCCAGCGGACCGCCGACGAGGAACGCCCGGATGGCGTCGGGTCCCTGGTACCACTCGGGCAGCGGCGGCATCGAGAAGCGGGCGTCGTCGGTGAGCATGTCCACGATCGCGTCCACGTCGCCCGCCTGCCACGCATCGACCCATCGGTCAACGATCTGCTGTACTCCGTCGGGACCCAGCTCGCGCAGGACGGCCTGCTGGCTGACGCCGGTGTCGACGACCTTGCGGGCGCGTTGCAGTGCGCTGTTCACCGCGGCGGTGGTGGTGTCGAGCAGGCCGGCGACCTCGGCGGCGGAGAACCCGAGCACCTCACGCAGGATCAGCGCGGCCCGCTGCCGCGCCGACAGGTGTTGCAGCGCCGCGACGAAGGCCAGTTCGACGCTCTCCCTGGCCAGGTAGCTCGCCTCCGGTGACGGGTCGGGATAGGGCTCCAGCCAGTGGATCTCGGTGTCCGGGGCCGAGTGGTCGGCCGGGCGGACGTCGAAGGGCAGTTCGCGCCTGGCCCGCCGGTCGATCGCGGTCAGGCACCGGTTGGTGGCGATCTTGTACAGCCAGGCGCGTACGAAACCGCGGTCGTCCAGACCGCGCACGCCGCGCCAGGCCCGCAGCAGCGAGTCCTGCACGGCGTCCTCCGCGTCGTGCCGCGAACCCAACATCCGGTAGCAGTGTGCGAGCAGCTCACCCCGAAACGGCCCGACCAGCCGTTCGAACGCCGCCGCGTCCCCCGACCGCGCGGCGTCGAGAAGATCAGCCGGTGCGCTCACGAGAACAATCTAGCCGTCCGCGATGAGTTCGCCGATCGGTCCGGGTTCCTCCTTCGACGCCACCGCACGGCGTCCAGGCGAGGAGGAACGACATGACGGACGAGCGCCAGGTGCGGCGGCGGTTGCTGCCGCTGCGGATCGGTGTCGGACTGCAGGGCTTCATGCTGTGGGTGCCGGTGGAGAAACTGTTCCAGACCCAGATCGGTTTCGACGCGGCCGCCATCGCGGTGATGGCCGCCGCCTATGCCGCGGTGGTTCCGCTGCTTGAGGTTCCGTCCGGCATCCTCGCCGATCGCAGCAGCCGCACCGCCATCCTGATCGTCTCCAGCGTCGCCGCCGCCGCCAGCGCGCTGCTCGGCGGGTTGAGCCACGACGTCGCCACCTACGTCGTGGCGGCGCTGATCCTCGGGGTCTACTTCGCCATGAACTCGGGGACCGTGGACAGCGTCGTCTACGACACGGTGGTCGAGGAGACCGGCTCGGCCGACCGGTACGAGCGGTGGATCGGCCGGGTGCGCATGGTGGAGAGCGCCACGTTCACCACCAGCGCCCTGGCCGGCGCCCTGCTCGCCGGCGTCACGTCGCCGAGGGTCGCCTACTTCGTGACCGTCCCGTTCGTACTCGCGTCGATCGTGGCGTTCTGCCGCTTCCGGGAACCCCGGCTGCACCGCGCGGCCGAGCCGGTCCGGCTGCGCCGCCACATCACCACCACGGTCCACGCGATGAGCCGCGTTCCGGACGTGCGGCGCGTGCTTCTGCTCGCCGCGCTCATCGCGCTGCTGTCCCAGGCGGTGTTCGAGTTCGGGCCGCTGTGGCTGGTGGCGCTGCACGCGCCGTCGGCCGCGTTCGGCCCGTACTGGGCACTGTTGGTGGCCACCGGTGGTGCCGGCGGCTACCTGGCCGCCCGGTTGCGGCTGGATCGCCGTGCCGTCGCCGTCCCGGTCGCCGGGCTGCTGGCCGCCGGCCCGGTCCTGCTCGCCACCAGCCATTCGGTGATCGTCGTCGTGGCGGCCCAGACCGTGCTGCAACTGGTGCTCGCCGTGGCCGGCATCCACGCCGGGCGCCTGCTGCACGACGCCGTGCCGTCCGCCATCCGCGCCGGGGTCTCCTCGGGCGCGGGCACCTGCTCGTGGCTGCTGTTCCTGCCGTTCTCGGTCGGCTTCGGCGCACTCGCCCGCGCCCACGGCGTCGCGGCGGCCGCCTGGCTGCTCGGCGGCACCTGCGTCGTCCTCGCCGTGCTGGTGGTGCTGGCCACCGGGCGGTCAGCGCCGGTGCAGGTTCAGCAGGGCCCGGATGGTGGTACCGGCGGCCGTGGTGTGCGTGCGGACCAGGTCGGCGAGGCTGTTGACCAGCAGCAGGCCGCGGCCGGACCACTGTTCGCGGGGTGCGGGCCGGCGACCGGCCAGCGGGTCGGTGAGATGCCCGGTGTCGCGTACCTCGCAGGTGAGGTGATTGTGGTCGGACCAGATCCGCACCCAGCACGGCCCGTCGGTGTGGTCGAGGCTGTTGGTGACCAGTTCGGTGACGATCAGCTCGACGTCGGCCACCCGGCTCGCGGGTACCCCCGCGTTCCTGGCGTGATGGGTGGCGAACCGGCGGATGCCGGGCAGTTCGGCGGCCGTGGCGACGATGACGGCTGTGGTCTCCGGGGCGCCGTCCAGCGGCCGGTTGTAGCGGGCGACGACGTGGTCCGGATCGTACTGGTCACTGCGGTACCGCCGGTCCGTCTCCCAGAGGACGGGGTGGGTGGCGCGGGCGTCGGCCACCACCTCCGGGTCGAGCCGGACGACGTCGTAGGGGCACACGATGGTGACGTCGCGCCCGGCGAACGCGGGATTGATCAACGCTTCGTGCTGGGCGCAGGCCGGGTACTCGGTGGCCGTGCGGCCGGGCCAGATCGGCTCGCCGATGATCCTGACGTGTCGATCTCGGTGGCGGTCGGCGAACCGGAGTAACACGTCGGCGATGATGCGGCCGGGGTTGCGGCCGGCGTCCTCCATGTCGATCATCGTGACATCGTCGGCGGCCGCGCCCAGGGCGCCGCGCAGCAGCGCCAGGTTCGGTTCCGGCACGGCCACGGCGACCGGGTGACCAGCGGCGAGACCTTCGGTGACGAACGGCACCAGCACGGACAGGTATTCCCCGTCCGAGCGGTAGAACACGGCCGGGTGGACGAAGGGTCCGGGCGTGACGGTGGTGCTTGTCAGGTCAGTTCGCCTCCGGTGCAGCGGGTACTTCGTCAGCCAGGGTAAGCCACTTCGGCCGTCGTTCAACTGGTGGACCGGGTCCGGTCACGGCGGTGCAGGCGGACCGGCAGGCGGCGCGGGGCCAGCACGAGTCGCACGCTGGTGGCCGGAGGGGTGTCCGGGTCGACCAGGGACGGGGTCCAGGCGCCCAGGATGGACGCGAGCGCGACCGACGCCTCGGCCAGCGCGAACTGCTCGCCGACGCACTTGGTGGCACCGCCGCCGAAGGGCACGTACGCGTGCCGGGCCACCGCCGCCGACCACCGATCGGGCTCGAACCGCTCCGGTTCGGCGAACAGGCCGGGATGGCGGTGCAACACGTACGGGCTGAACACCACCATTGACCCGGCCCGCAGCAGGTGTCCGCCCAACCGCGTGTCCGACGTCACCGACCGCAACAACACCCAGCTCGGCGGGTACAGCCGCATCGACTCCAGGACCACCCGGCCGGTCAGTTCCAGTTTCGGCAGGTCGGCCCAGTCAGCGGCGCGGCCGGCCAGCACCCGGTCGGCCTCGGCCCGCACCGCGGCCAGCACGTCCGGGTGCCGGCACAGCAGGTAGACCGACCAGGACAGCGCCGACGACGTGGTCTCCGCACCGGCCAGCAACAACACCGCGACCTGGTCGCACAGTTGGGTGTCGGTCAACTGCTCGGGCGCGGCCAGCAGCCGCCCCATCAGGTCGTCCTGCTCGCCGCCGGCGGCCCGGTAGCGCGTGATCAGGTCGCGCACCTGCGCCCGCCACTGCCGCAGGGCCGCCGCGTACCGGCGGTTGGCCGGCAACGGCAGCCGATCGAATCCCGGCACGGTCACGCGCGCATACGTGCCGCGCAGGAACACGTCGAACGCCTCCCGCAGCCGCCGGGCCGCCTCGCCGTCGGTGTGCGATGAGAACAGCGCCCGCAGCGCGACCGACGTGGTGAGCTGGAACATCTCCTCGACCATGTCGACGCACTGCCCGTCGCGCCACCGCGCGACCAGCCCGGCGGCCTGCTCCCGCATGATCGCCGCGTAGCCGGGCAGGTGCCGCGGATGGAACGCGGGCTGCATGACCAACCGCTGCCGCCGGTGCTCGGCGTGGACAGCGGTGGCCAACCCGTTACCCATCGCGGCGCGCACCCGGTCGTAGACCATGCCGACCCGGTCGAACGTCCGCAGGTCGGTGATGACCTGGTGCGCCAGCCCGGGGTCACACACGACCACCATCCGCGTCGGTCCGACGCCGATCTCCACCAGTTCCCCGTACGCCGGCAGGCCGGCCAGGAACCGCAGCGGGTCGCGGTGCAGCGGCAACGAGTGTCCCAGCAGCGGCCACCACCCCGGCGCCCGCGCGAACCGCGCCATGGTCCCGACATCCGTCACCGCACCCTCCGATCCGTCACCCCCAGCCTGCCAGCCAGGCCGACCACCGCCACCCGAACGACGGTCAGCTGACGTTGAGCGCGGTGTCGTCGACCACAAAGGACGTTTGGTCGATGGAGTCCTCCGTCCCGGTGAGCTTCAGGGTGACCGTCTGCCCGGCGAAGGAGGCCAGGGAGAAGGTGTGCTGGGCGTAGCCGGTGATCGCGTTGAGGTTGGAGAACGTGGCCACGGTGGCCAGCACCGAACCGGAGGCGTTGAGCACCTGGACGTTGAGCTTGTCGAACGCGGTCGTAGTGCTGGTCTCGGCCGTGTCAACGTGCAGCCAGAAGGTCAGCGAGTAGGCCGTGCAGCCGGCGGGCAGGGTGACGGCCTGGGACAGGGTGTCGGTGTGGGTGGTGCCGTAGCCGTCCAGCCAGGCGTCCCAGGTGCCGGTGTGCGGCGGCTCCGTGGTCCGGTTGTTGACCACGCCGGTGGTGGTCGCCCAGGGTGCCGCGGTGCCGGTTTCGAAGCCGGGATTGCCCAGCAGTTGGGTGGCCGTGCAGGTCCCGCCGGTGCCCGCGGCGATGGTCCAGGTGAACTGGGTCGACCCGGTGTGCCCGGCGGTGTCGCCGGCGGTCACGGTGACGCTGCTCATGCCCGCCGTGGTCGGCGTTCCGGAGATCAGGCCGGTGGTGGCGTTGATCGACAGCCCGGCGGGCAGGCCGGTCGCGCTGTAGGTCAGCGCGGCGCCGGTGCTGTCGGTCGCCGCGATCTGCAGGCTCGCCGACCGGCCGACCGTGCTGGTCTGGGCACCCGGGTTGGTCACCGTCACCACGCCTGTGGTGGCGCCGAACTGCACGTCGAGCACCGCGTGCAGTTCGATGCCGTTGGGCGCGACACCGGTCTGGCCGTGCAAGAAGTCGAAGAACCCGACGCCGGTGATGGTCACCGGAATGTTGGCGGGCTGGAAACCACTGGTCGGGGTGAACCTGGCGGTGAACTCGCCGCGCGCCTTGATGATCCCGGCCAGCAGCGGGCTGCCGGCGCCGACGCACGCCGGATCGGGGATCTCGGCGATCATGGTGTGGGTGCCGTCGGAAAGCACGAGGTGGAAGTCGGAGTCGGTTTCCAGCTTGTATTCCACGAGTGTCGCCTGGAGTTGGAACACCGTTGTCTCGGTCGGCGCGATGCGGTTGTTCGCCGGCAGTGACGCCGGTTCGGCCAGCCCGTCCAGGAAGGCGATCGACGTGGACGTGGTCGACGCCAGGTTAATCTTGGCGGCGTCCGCGTCGGTGCCGGTCTTCACCGACCACCGTTCCACACCGCAGCTCGCCGTGATGGCGCCGGCATGTGGCACCGTGGCCTCGCGTTCTTCCTCGTCGCCGGTCGGATTCTCCCGTACGTCAGCGCCTTCGCCGTCCGCCTCGTCGGTGACCCCGTCGGCGGGCCGGACCTTGAGCCGATCGGTGTGCGCCGCGGCGGCCACGGTGGTATGTGCCGTGCTGGCCGAGGTCCGGTTGGGCGACGCGAGAGCCGCGGCGCCGAGAAGTAACACCATCCCGATGAGGCCGGCGACGAGAACGGCCGGTAATCCAGACAGCTTGACACCGCGCATGACGACCTCCGAACCCAGGGGTTTTGGCACATCCGGGGCGAGCCAGTTGCAGTGTGCAGGCGTTGATCAGTCAGCAGAACCACCGCGAGGTGACTGACCGTTGACAGAAGCCGGCGCTGGAAGACATCACCGGAAAACGCGGCAGGAGCAATTGCCTGCCCTTTCGATCCGCTTATGGGATCGAGCGGATCGTTCCCTTTATCTGCTTATCGCAGCCAGCCGTAGGCCGTCTGCCGGGAGATGCCGAGCGCCTTCGCCATCGCGCTGATCTCCAGCCCGCACGCCTTGCCCTCGGTCAGCAGTTCCCGCTGCCGGGTGCGAAGTGCCTCGATCTCGTCGGCGACCTCCCGCATCCGGGACAGCAGTGCCTCGGCCTCGGCACCCGCGCCCGCTCGCGAATGGCCCGCGCCGGGGCGGGGGAACGCACGGACCTCGTCGGCGTCCCAACGCTTCGGCCCATCACCGGGCAACGCCTTGGGAGCCTGACCCCGCGAGACGTAGCCGAGCCAGGTCGACGTCCGCACGCCCCACGCCGCGGCGCACTCGGCGCTGGTCCAGGTCTGCGACATGAGCAGCAAGCGTAGGCGCGACGGAATCCGTTGCGGGCAGTCCGGCGACCTGATAGTCGACTGAGAAGATGGCCGGCGCGGCACTCCGGCCTGGTCGGGGACGTTCATACGGTCGGGACGACCAGTGCGACCGCCTCGGAGGAGGGTGTCATGGACCTGATCGGAACCGTGATCGGGTACGTCTTGACGTTGTTCATCGTGGTGCTGATAGTCCGGGCGGTCCTGGGGTGGGCGGCGATGGTGACCGTGGGTTCCGGTTGGATGCGCCGGGCCCACGCGCTGACCCATTCCGTGACGGAACCGGTGATCGCGCCGGTCCGGCGGGTGCTGCCGCCGGTGCGAACCGGCGGGCTGTCGATCGACCTGGCGTTCACGGTGATCTTCATCGTGGCGCTGATCCTTCGTTCCGTCGCGTTCAGTCTGTGATCTAATTCACTCGTTCGGCCGGATGGCGTTTGGTCCATTCATCCGTTCGTGCGAAGGTCTTCGGCATGCGCGTCGTGGAGTTGGCCACGTGGGTCGCTGCCGGGCTGACCATCACCGGTGTCGCGCTGGCCGCCTGGCAGCTGCGGAAGGCCCGGCAGCGGATGCGACTGGTCGAACGACACGAGGGCAGAGTCCGGGTGCTCGTCAAGCAGGCCGAGAAGCAGGCGGCGCGGGCCGAGCACGAAGCCCTGCAGGCCAGTTCGCAGGCCCGCTGGGCGTGGGAACAGGTCAAACTGGCGTCCAGTCAACTGGAGCAGGCGCAGGCCGAGCACCGGGCCAGCTCCGAGGCCGAGCACTGGGAATGGTCCTACGCGCTGACCAGGAGCGCCCGTGAAGCGGTCGAGGCGAGCAGCGAACTGATCCGCATCGCGCTGGACTCGAAGGTCGCCCCGCACTACCGGCTGGCCGCCGAGCGGCACTACGACGAGACCACGACACGGTGGCAGGAGACGATGACCAAGGCCCTGTCCCGCACCGAACCCTCCCTGGAACTCCAGCACCAGGTACTCACCTTCACCCGGGTCCAACACCGGCTGCACGGCTACATCGGCGTACTCCTGCGCGCCGCCGAGACCGGCACGGTGTCCGCGAACGACCGGCTGAGCCAGCAGGCCGTGGCCTCCGGACAGGAACTGGAGACGGTGCGCCGGCGCCTCCAGCGCACGGTCAACGACTCACTCGTCGGCGCCCATCTCAACGGCGGCGACGCCACACTCCAGGCCCGGACCACCGATCGGGGGCGGCAACTGCGCGGCGGCCCGGCGACCGAGCCGGACCACCCCCGGCGCGACGTGACCTGGCCATCCCGAGAGCACCGATAGCCGTCACCAGGTCACGTGCACCGCGGCCGGCTTGCGGAACACCAGACCACGCGGCTGGGCCGGCGCGGCGAGGCGCAGTCCCGGCAGGCCGTCCAGGACCGCCGCCACCGCCAGCCTGGCCTGAAGCCGGGCCAGGTCCGCGCCGACGCAGAAGTGCGGGCCGTGGGCGAACCCCAACTGCCTGCGCGCATCCGGCCGGCGCAGGTCGAACACGTCGGGGTCGGCGAACACCTCGGGGTCCCGGTTGGCCGCGCTGAGCGACACCCGAACCAGGTCGCCGCGACCCACCGCCACCCCGCCCAACTCGACGTCCCGCGTGGCGTACCGGTCGACCACGGCCGCTGCCGGCTCCAGCCGCAACGACTCCTCCACCGCCGCCGGCAGCAGCGTCCGGTCGGCGTCGACCAGGGCGAGTTGATCGGCACGGGCCAGCAGGTGGGCGAGCACGTTCGCGATCATGCCCTCGGTCGTCTCGATGCCGCCGAACATCAGGACGGCCGCGTTGGACACCACGGCGGGCAGTTCCAGTGCCGCCGCCGCCTCGTTGAGCAGCGCCGACCGGTGGCCGGCCACGGCCGTCTCGACGCTGGCGCGCAACTCGTCCATCGCGACCGCCGCCGCGCCGTCCGGCGTCCGGCCCGCTGAGATGTCGTGCACGGCGGCGACGATCGCGTCGTACCAGGTCAGCAGGCGGTCGGCGGCGGCCGCCAGACCGAGCCCGCGGGCCATCACGGCGACGGCCAGCGGTCCGGCCAGGTCACGTCGCAACTCCGCCCGGCCCGCCGGCCGGAGCCGGTCCACCAGCCTGGTCGCCTCGGCGGTGACGAACTCGCCGAACCGGTCGGTCACCTCCGCCGGGCGGAAGGCGCCGGTGAACGGGGTGCGGTGCCGGGTGTGTTCGGCGCCGTCCAGGGACAGCATCGACGGCCCGACCACCATCGCCGTGGAGAACCGCGGATCGGCCACGGTGAACGTGTCCGCGTCCCGCATCACCCGCACGGCCAGGTCGTGCCGGGTGACCAGCCAGCCGTTCAGCGCCGGCAGCCACGACACCGGTTCGGTGGCCCGCAGCCTGGCCAGCAGCCCGTGCGGATCGGCGGTCAGCTCACCGATCGTCGCCGCTGTGCCGACCGGGAACATGCCGGCCAGCGTAACCGGGACGGATCAGCGCCCAGCGGGCGGCCAATGTGGACGGCAGGGATCGATCCGTCGAAACGGTCCATCCGGATATTCCGTCGTGAATATGTCACCAGTTGAGACACCGAGTTGGTCCTGATCGCGCGGCCCGGGCGCCAGCTGCCTAGTACTACGACCAAAGTGCATGAACCTAGTACTACGACCAACGTGCAGGAACTTCTACGACCAACGTGCAATGGACGGTAAAGAGCTCGTAGCCGCACGCTGATGGTCCAGATTCTGAACGCGAGCCATCGAACGGGGAACAGAGAGATGAACTCCTCTGAGCCAACCATCGCCAGCACCCGGGACCGCAGGGAAAGCCTGGACGAGGACGACAGACTCGCGGCTCGATTGGGGTGGGCGGGCACGCTGGACGACGCCTCGCCGGCCCGGGACACGCACGATCTCCCCGACGGGTCCGCGGATCTCGTCTCGCGCATCCTCGACCGGCGGGCCAATGTCGTGGTCGTCGGTCAGGGATATGTCGGGCTGTCACTGGTGTGCGCCGCAGCCGAGACCGGCTTCCCCCTCGTCGGCCTGGACGTCGACCAGGACCGCGTCGCGGAGCTGAACGCGGGTCTCGTCACGGTTCCCGGCGTGCGCCAGGAGGATTTCTCCGCGGCCAGCGCTTCGGGCCACATGCGGTTCACTTCGGACCCGTCAGTCATCGCTCACGCCGACATCGTCGTGATCTGCGTGCCGACACCGCTCAAGGACCACGTCCCCGACCTGTCCTTCGTGGACTCGGCGTGCAACACCATCGCTCCGCACCTCGCTCCCGGGGCGCTGGTGGTGATGGAGTCGACTACCTATCCGGGCACGACCGACGAGGTCGTTCGTCCCGTGCTGGAGTCGTCCGGCCTGCGCGCGGGCCGCGACTTCCACCTCGCCTACTGTCCGGAGCGGGTCGATCCGGGGAACCGGGAGTTCGAGTTGGCCCGGATTCCTCGTGTCCTCGGGGGTATCGACGAGCCGTCCATCAGGGCCGCGTCGGCGTTCTACGGTCAGTTCGTCGACCAGATCGTCACCGTGTCGTCCTGCCGGACCGCCGAGTTGGCGAAGCTGCTGGAGAACACGTTCCGTCACGTGAACATCGCGCTCATCAACGAAATGGCCATGCTCTGCCACGAAACGAACGTGGACATCTGGGAGGTCATCGAGGCCGCGGCGACGAAACCGTTCGGCTTCATGCCCTTCTACCCGGGGCCGGGCGTCGGCGGTCACTGCATTCCGCTCGACCCCACGTACCTCGCCTGGCAGATGCGGCGGGACGTCGGACACCAGTTCCGGATCATCGAGCAGGCGCAGGACATCAACGCACAGATGCCCGACTACGTCGGCAGCCGGATCTCCGAACTGCTCAACGACGCCGGCAAGGCGGTCAACGGGGCACGCATCCTGGTTCTCGGCGTCGCGTACAAGCCCGGCGTCGGCGACGTACGGGAGTCGCCTTCCCTCAAGGTGATGCAGTGGCTGCTCCGCCGAGGAGCCACCGTGGAATTCCACGATCCGCACGTCGAGACGGTCGCGCTGAACGGCCGTCACATCGACCGGGCCGAACTCGAACCGGCCCTGCACCAGGCCGACTGCGTGGCGCTCCTCACCCCGCACCCGACGTACGACCTGGACGACATCGCCCGCGGCGCGCGGCTGGTCTTCGACGCCCGCAACGCCTTCGGCGACCACGACTACGCCAACGTCGTTCGGTTGTGAGGCGGCCATGAAGGTACTTGTCACCGGCGGAGCCGGCTTCATCGGCAGTCACCTCGTCGACGCGCTGTTATCGGCAGGGCACTCGGTCCGGGTCCTCGACGACCTGTCGTCCGGGTCGATCGACCTCGTGCCGATCGACGTCGAGTTCATCAAGGGCAGCGTCAGCGACGTGCGGGCGGTGCAGCGGGCCGTGGCCGACGTAGAGGTCGTGTTCCACCAGGCGGCCCACCGCGCCGTGCTGCGTTCGGTGGAGCACCCACTCACCACGGACGAGGCGAACACCCACGGAACGCTGGCCATGCTGAAGGCGTCCGTCGACGCCGGGGTGCGGCGGCTGGTGTTCGCGTCCTCCAGCAGCGTCTACGGCGGGGCCGAGACGATGCCGACGCCGGAGACGACGCGGCTCAATCCCCGGTCCCCGTACGCGGTCTCCAAGCTCGCCGGCGAGCACTACTGCCGGTGTTTCGCCGAACTCTATCCGCTGGAGACGGTCGCGCTCCGCTACTTCAACGTGTACGGACCGCGCCAACGGCCGGACTCGGCCTACGCGCTGGTCATCCCGCTGTTCATGCAGGCCCTGATCGACGGCGAGTCCCCCGTCGTGCACGGCGACGGCCGGCAGAGCCGGGACTTCACCTACATCGACGACGTCGTCCGGGCCAATCTGGCGGCGGCGGAGGCGCCCGGAGACGTCTGTTCCGGCAAGGCCTACAACGTGGCCGGTGGCGCCAGCTACTCGCTGCTGGAACTGCTCGACATCCTCGGCGACACGCTCGGCATCGAACCCCGTCCCGTCTTCGAAGGCCCACGCGCCGGGGACGTCCGCCACACGCGCGCCGACATCACCGCGGCCCGCCGCGATCTCGGCCACGTTCCCCAGGTCGGGTTCCGCGAAGGCCTGCGGCGGACGGTGCTGGCGTTCACCGAGGCGAACCGGAAGGCAGCCGTATGACGGCCAACCAGGTGCTGGCGCCCTACGTCAAGCGGCACCGCGGTGCGCTGGTCGGTGCGGGCGTCGCCACCATCGTCCTGACGGCGGCGTCGCTGGTCTCGCCGTGGCCGTTGAAGTTCGTGATCGACCAGCTCGTCACCCGCCAGCGTCCGTTCCATCTGGACAGCGGCGACTTCATGCTGCTGGGCGGAGTCGTCGCGCTCATCATCCTGGTGGCGGGGGTCAGTGCGCTCGCCGACTACTGGTCGGAAGTCTGGTTGTACCGATCCGGGGAGCAGATCGTCCACGACCTGCGCGTGGCGCTCTACGCCCATCTGCAGCGGCTGTCGCTCGCCTTCCACGACACCCAGAAGACGGGAAACCTCGTCACCCGCCTCACCGGAGACGTCAACTCCGTCGGGGAACTGTTCTCGGAGTCGCTCGGCGAGATCGTCTCCGCCGTCCTGCTCCTGGTCGGCATGGCCACGGTCAGCGTGATCGTCGACCCCATTCTGGCCCTCGCCGTCCTGGGCGTCACCCCCATCCTGTTCGTCGTCACGTCGCGATACAAGCGGCGGCTCAAGGACCTGGCGCGCCGGCAACGGGCGGAGGAGGGCGAGATCGCCTCGCTGGCGAACGAGTCGCTGTCCGCCATGCAGGTGGTGAAGGCGTTCGGCTCGGAACGTTTCGAGCGCAACAGGGTCGCCCGCCGCAGCAGGTCCCGGTTGGCGATCGGCGTGCTGCTCTCCAGGACCGAGGCGCGGTTCAGCGGCCTCATCGACATGCTCGGCGCGGTCGCCATGGCACTCGTCGTGATCCTCGGCGTGTTCCGGGTGGCAACCGGTCACCTCAGCCCCGGCGACCTCGTCGTGTTCACCTCGTACGCGTCCAAGACCTACAAGCCGCTCAAGGACATCGCCCGCCAGCTGGGCAAGGTGCAGCAGAGCATGGCCCGTGCGGACCGGGTCGCCGAGATCCTGGCGGCCGACACCGTGCTTGAGGAGCGCCGTGGCACGTTCGGTGGACGTGCCCGGGGCGAGGTCGAGCTGACCAACGTGTCGTTCTCCTACCCGACCGGCCGGCCCGTGCTGCACGACGTCTCGGTCCGGATCCGGCCGGGCTCCCGCATCGCGATCGTCGGGTCCTCGGGTGCGGGCAAGTCGACGTTGGCCGCGCTCGTCGCGCGCTTCTACGACCCCACGTCGGGCCAGGTGTCGATCGACGGGCGCGACGTCCGCGACTGGTCGCTGCGGTGGCTGCGCGAGCAGGTGGGGCTCCTGCTCCAGGACACCGTGCTGTTCAGCGGGACCGTGGCGGCGAACATCGCCTATGCGTCGGACGCGCCGTTCGCTCGGGTGGTGTCCGCGGCGCGCACCGCGGGGGCACGCGACTTCATCACCCAACTGCCCGCCGGCTACGGCACCGAACTGGGGCAACGCGGCGTGGGACTGTCCGGCGGGCAGCGCCAGCGGATCGGCATAGCGCGGGTACTCCTGCGGGACCCGCCCATCCTGATCCTGGACGAACCCACGACCGGTCTCGACACGGCCACCGAGGCCGAGCTCATGGACGGGCTCCAGGTGCTGATGCGCGGCCGGACCACGATCATCATCACCCACTCGATCGCACTCGCCCGCACCGCCGACCGCGTGCTCGTGCTGGAGAAAGGCAGGGTCGTGGAAGACGGCTCACCGGACGACCTGCTCGCTCGGCGGGGGGCGTTCCACCGGCTCGCCCATCGCCCCACCAAACCCGGTCCGGACTCGACCGGCGGTGGACGGCGGACACCGCCGCCGCCCGACCCGGCGTTGCCCGAGATGGCACCGCTACTGGACGTCGAGGCCATGCGGCCCGTCCTCCGGCGTTCGCTCCGGGCCGAACTCGCCGACGCGCCGCTGGACGACCTGCGGATCGCCCGCGTGCGGTACAAGCCGCGCGACCGGGTCACGGTGCACTACCGGACGACCATCGCGCGACGGGACCACCACGCCGTGGCGACCGTGATCGCTGGGCGTGACCTCCGCACCAAGGTGCACAGCGCCCGGCACGCGACGATGGACGGACGCTGCCCCGGCGCCCGGCCGGTGTTCCACGATCCCGCGTCCAACGCGGTCATCACCTGGTGTCCGTTCGACGCGAAGTTGCCCGGGCTGGCCGCTTCCCCGGCCGAACTGGCGAACCGGTTGGCCGACGCCGGGGTGCCCGTCCGGACCCACCCGGGTGAACCGGTGGTGCTCGGGTACAAGCCAGGGTCGCGGGCGGTGCTGCGCTTCGGCGACCACATCCTGAAGGCGTACGCGAGGGACAGCCAGTTCGACGCGGCGGTCACCGGGCTGCTCGCCAGCGGACGGGCGCCCTCGCTGCCCACGTCACGGCTCAGCGCCGCGTTCGGCGACCTGCGCCTCACCGCCCAGCCCGCGCTCGACGGGAGCCCGCCCGCGGACGCGGCGGACGTGGCCCACGACGCAGGTGCCTTCCTGCGCACGCTGCACGCCTGCGAGTCCGACGACCTCGCTCCCGCGCCGCCGGCACGTCAGCTGTCGGAGGCGAAACGGCAGGCGGAACTGACAGGGGTGCTCGTGCCCGACCTCGCGCCGCTCCTGCGGTGGCTGACCGACCGGCTCGCCCGGTTGCTGCCCGCCGACCCGGACCTGCTCCCCGCGCACGGCGACTTCCACGTCGACCAGCTGATCGTGAGCGACGGGCGGTTCGCCGTCGTCGACTTCGACGACATGTGCCTTGCGCCCGCGGCACTGGACGCCGCCACCTATGCCGCCGACGTGGTACGTGGACGCGATGACGACGTCGAGCGTGTCTTCGCGGTGCTGGACCCGCTCTGCGACGGCTACCGGAGCACGCCCGACCACATCGAGTGGTACCTGTCGACAGCCATCCTGTGCCGGATGACGCACCCGTTCCGTGCCCAGGCGCCGAACTGGCCGGAACGGGTGCGGGCGATGGTCCGGGCTGCCAGCGAGGTGCTGCGGTGAGAAACGACGAGACGGCCACTCCACCCCCGACGGTGGCCTACGTGCTGAAAGGGTTCCCGGTGCTCTCGGAGACGTTCATCTCCAGCGAGGTGTACCGGGTGGAGCAGGCCGGGATTCCGTTGCGGATCTTCGTGGTCAAGCCGCGCGACGAGCGCGAGCACCACCCCGTCATCGACCGGATCCGGGCGCGGCCCGACTACCTCCCGCCCACCACCCGGATCTCCGACCACACCCGGACCTGGTGGCTGCTCACCAACACGCCACGGTTCCTGCCCAGCCTCGTCCGCACGTTCCGCCGCAACCCCAGGGGCGTTCTGGCGGCGGCCAAGCTGGCGATCGGCGAGTCGATCCTGGCCCGCAGCGTCTTCTGGTCGTGGCCCAAGGTCAGCTACGTCCGGGACCTGCTGCTGGCGTTGGCCCTTGCCGACCGGTTGTTCCGCGCTCCGCACATCCGGCATCTGCACGCGCACTTCGCGCACGACGCGACCACGATCACCTGGCTCGCGTCGATGATCACCGGCCTGCCGTTCTCCTTCACCGCGCACGCCAAGGACATCTATGCCGGCCGGCTGAACCCGCGAGGACTGCTGCGCCGCAAGCTGCACGCGGCGTCGTTCGTGGTCACCTGCACCGACGCGAACCGCCAGCACCTGGAGGGGATGTCCGGCGGCACCCCGGTGCACCGGGTGTACCACGGCCTGAACGACGACTTCCGGCGGTTCGCCCAGTTCGGGTCCACGCACGCGCCGGCGCGCCCGGAGCTCCGGCTGTTGGCCGTGGGCCGGCTGGTCCGGAAGAAGGGTTTCGACATCTTCGTCGAGGCCTGCGGGCTGCTGCACCGGCGCGGTATGCCGTTCCGGGCCGTGATCATCGGTGAGGACGACGACATCGGCTTCAACATCGGGGTCGGCGAGGACCTGCGGCGGCGGATCGCGCGGCTGGGTCTCCAGGATCGCGTGCACATGCTCGGCCAGCTCGGGCAGCGGGAGGTCTACGACCACTACCGGGAGGCGAGCGTCTTCTGCCTGCCGTGCCGGGTGCTCGACGACGGGGACCGGGACGGCATCCCGAACGTGCTGCTGGAGGCGATGTGGTGCGGGGTCCCGGTCGTCACCACGGGTGTGTCGGGCATTCCCGAACTGGTGGAGCACGGCACCAACGGCCTGCTGGTCCCCGAGGAGGACCCCGACGCACTGGCCAGCGCCATCGAAATGCTCGACACGGACCGCGATCTGGCCCGCAAGCTGGGCAACGCGGGCCGGGCGACCGTCAGTGAGCGGTTCGACGGGGACATCCTCGCCCGCCGGCTCGCCGCACTGTTCGGGCGGATGATCGCATGAGCACGGGAACGTCACGGGTCGCCGCTCCGGACCAGATCGTGCCTCGGCCCGTCTTCTGCGTCACCGGTGATGTGCACAACGACCGCTCGGTCGCGGCAGCGGTGCGCGACGGCCGCTTCACGCACATCGGGATCACGCTCGACCTGGGCACCGAACCCGACTGGCTGGGCGCCGACCTGCCGTCCGACGAGGAGTGGCGGATCGAGTGGAGCAAGTTCTACTACGGACTCGACCTGGCACACGCCTTCGCGGAGACCGGCGACGCCGGCTTCCTGCACGCCTGGGAACGCCTCGTCGGCTCGTGGATCCAGCAGGTGCCGGTCGAGTCCGACGGGTCGGACGTGGCCGCCCGGCGGGTGCAGAACTGGACCTACGCCTGGGGCATGTTCGCCGCCTCGCCGGACTTCGCCGGCCTCGCCGACGGGTTGGACACACTCCTGCTCCAGAGCATCGGGCAGCACGCCCGGCACATCCGCCGCGGGCTCACCCCCGAGGTGTTCCGGAACCACCGGGTGCTTGAGGTCTACGCTTTGCTGGTCGTCGCCCTCGCGTTCCCGACGCTCGACGACGCTCCCGAGCTGTTGACGTTCAGCATCGCGGAACTGCACCGGATGCTGGCCGAGGGTTTCCGGCCGGACGGCGTCCACCGGGAGAGCTCGACCCACTACCACCTCGTCGCCCTGCGGTCCTTCCTGGGCGCGCGGGAGAACGCCCGGCGTTTCTCGCTCGAACTGCCCGACGACTTCGACACCCTGCTGGAGCGGGCCTGCGAGTTCGCGCTGCACTGCCACCGGCCGGACGGCGTCATCAGCGCACTGTCCGATGCGGACAGTGGATCCTATCCGGAGGTGTTGCGCCTGGCCGGGTTGCTGTTCGGCCGGTCGTACTACCGGTACGCCGCGACCGAGGGAGCGGTCGGCCGACCGCCCGCGACCCGAATGGCGAGCTTCCCGGACGCCGGGTACTTCTTCCAGCGCAGCGGCTGGGGCGACGGCGAGTGCTCGTACTCGGACGAACGCTTCCTGGTGTTCGACTGCGGACCCCTGGGCGACGGCGGGCACGGTCACTACGACGCACTGAGCGTGGAGGTCTACGCCTACGGCCGCCCGTTGCTGGTGGATCCCGGCAGGTACACCTACGCCGAGGACGGCGAGAACCTGCGCCGCTGGTTCAAGGGCACCGCCGCACACAACACGGTGTGCGTCGACGGCATGGACCAGACGCCCTACCGGCGGGGCCGGCCGGGAAGCAAGGTCGCGACGGGCACCTTCCTGGGGCGCACCAGCGTGCCGGGACTGGACGTGCTGGCGGGCCGGGTAGCGAGCCCCTGCTACGACGCTGTCCACACCCGGCGTGTCTGGTTCGTCGACGACGAGTACTGGGTCGTCGAGGACGAACTGGCAGCGAAGACCGAGCATCGCTACGACCTGCGCTGGCACCTGCCGGCGGAGGCATGGGGCGCCACGGAGCTCACGGCGGTCGGTGGCAAGACGGCCGTGCGGGCGCCGGGAGTGCTGCTCGTCTTCCTGTCGGCCGTGTCCGTCGAACTGGAGCCGGGCTGGGTGTCGCCCCAGTACGGGGTGAAGCTGCGGGCGCCGGTCGTCACTGCCGCGGCGACGGCCACCGACACGCGGCTGACCACATTGATCGTTCCGTTACGTCCATCGAGCATGCGTCCGACGCAGGAGGCCCCATGATGTCCCACCCGGTCGCACTGGCTCCGGACCCGGCCGTGCCGCAGCGAGATCACCTGCTGGATCCCGACGACATCGCCCGTCGCCTGTCGGCGAGGCTCGGCGTCAACGGTTCCGTGGACATCCGGTCGTGCCGGCTCGGCAGCATCTGCTACCAGCCGAACCGGCGCCTTCGCGTGGTCTACGAACTCCGGATCGACGGTCGGGACGTCCACGTCGCCGCGGGCACGTTCCCGTCGCGCAGCCGTAGCGAGCGCGCCTTCTGGGAGGCGACCGATGCCGCACGGCACTCCGGGCCGGTCCGGCCCGTGGTGTACGACACCGGCCTGGACACCGTGTTCTGGACCTTTCCCAACGACCGCAAGCTGCTGAACCTGCCCGCCGCCGTCGAGGCACGGAAGGACCTGACCCGGCTGGTCGACAGGCGCTGGGCGAGCAGCCTGCTGGTGGACTACAACGCGGAGTCCTCCGCGGTCGTCCGCTGTCTCGACGACTCCCACCGGATCGTCGCCTACGCGAAGGTGCACCCCGGCGACGAAGGCGAGCGCACCCTCCGGGTGCACAGTGCCCTGTCCAATCTCGCGCGAGAATCGGGACCGAGGATCGCCCGGCCGCTGGCGTATTCGGAACAGCACCGCACGCTCATGGTCGAGCCGATCGAGGGCACGTCGATCCGGTCCCTGACCGGAACCGAACTCGCGGCGGGCCTGCACGCCTACGGCGCCGCCCTGGCGAAGCTGCACTCGCTGCCGCCCGACAGTGTCGGAACGGGTGGACGGGACGAGCTGGAACGCCTGCGGCGCAGGGCGGACGGCGTCCGCATGGTGTTGCCCGACATGGCGGACGACATCTCCGAACTCCTCGACGAACTGGCCGTCCGCTGGGCCGATGCGCACGAGCCGTCCGTGCCCATCCACGGCGACACGAACGAGAACAACGCGATCCTCGAAGGCGATCACATCGCCCTCATCGACTTCGACCGCGCCTGCGTCGGCGCGGCCGCCTCGGACGTGGGCAACTTCCTCAGCCTGCTCCGCTTCTTCCGCGCGCTCGGTCTCCTCACCCCGGCCGACGAGCGGGCCCGGGCCGATGCGTTCACCCGCGGGTACGCCTCGGTTCGTCCGCTGCCGGCCGAGGACTGCCTGCGGATGCACGAGTCCGCCGGACTCGCCGAGCGAGCGTTCCGCGCGGTGATCCGCCTGCGCGGCTCCGTACTGCCACGTATCCCGGCTCTGCTGGCAGAGGCGAGGGGATTGTTGCGATGAAACCGACATTGCTCTTCTATTGTCAGCACTCGCTCGGCATCGGGCACCTGTCCCGGTCGTTCGCGCTGTGCGAGGCGCTGTCCGAACGCTTCGACGTGATCCTGCTGTGCGGCGGCAAGCTGCCGCCGACGAAGCGCCCGCCGGACGGCGTCCGGGTCGTCGCGCTGCCTCCGCTCGGCGCGGCGGTCGACGGCAGCCTGGTGAGCCACGACAGCCGGCTCACCGTCAAGCGCGCGTTCGAGCTGCGCCGCCAGAAGATCCTCGACGTCTTCCGCGCGACCCGGCCCGAGGTGGTGCTCATCGAGTTCTTCCCGTTCGGGAAGAAGAGGTTCGCCGGTGACCTGCTGCCCCTGCTCGACGAGATCAACGGCCTCGGCGCGGCCGCACCGGTCGTCGCGTGCAGCATCCGGGACATCCTGGTGGGCCGCGGTGACGGGCAGGAGGCGTTCGACGACCGCGCCAGCCGGATCGCGAACGAGTACTTCGACGCCGTGCTGGTGCACGCCGATCCGGACTTCGCCGAGCTGGAGGAGTCGTTCCGCCCGCGGGTGCCGCTTCGCGTCCCGGTGCACTACACCGGTTTCGTGGTGCCGAACGGCATGTCGCACGACGACGTGGCGCCCGGCGACCACCTGGTGGTGTCCGCCGGTGGCGGGATCGTCGGAACTCCGCTGCTGACGGCGGCCGTCGAGGCGCACAAGCTGCTCGACGACGTGGACATGAAGATCGTCGCGGGACCGTTCCTGCCCGAGGACGCCTGGCAGGACCTGCTCAGGCGGGCCGATGGGCGGCGTGGACTCTCGCTGATCCGGTCCGTGCCCGACCTGCGCGCCGAACTCCGCGCGGCACGCGCCTCGATCAGCCAGTGCGGCTACAACACGGCCCTGGACATCATTCGCGCCCGCGTCCCGGCGCTCATCGTGCCGTTCGCCGAGAACGGCGAGGACGAGCAGACCAAGCGGGCCCAGCGGCTGGAGAAGCTGGGCACCGTCCGCTACCTCGATCCCGTCGACCTGGGGCCGGCAAGGCTGGCCGACGAGATCCGGGAACTGCTCCGATTCCAGCCCCGCCACCCGGACTTCGACCTGTGCGGGGGACCCAACGCGGCCCGGCTCCTGGACGAGCTGCACACCGCACGTTTCGGCAGGAGAGCGAGCTAGCGATGCACACTGGCCTGACACGAACCTGGCTCGATCCGGTTCAACGGGTGTTGGACGGGCTCCACCGGCCCGTCGACTTCTTCTTCCGCGACGACGACGTCGGATGGGGTGACGACCGGTTGTGGCCGCTGCTCGATCTGTTCGCCGAGCACGCCCTCCCGGTGGACCTCGCCGTGATACCCACCGAGCTCACCGAGAGCCTGGCGCGCGACCTGCACGCCGCTGCGGCCAGTGCTCCCGGCGCGCTCAGGTTCCACCAGCACGGCTTCGCCCACGTCAACCACGAGATGGCCGGCCGCAAGTACGAGTTCGGCCCGTCCCGGCCGCAACCGTTGCAGCGGCAGGACATCGCCGAAGGACGCAGGCGCGTGACGGATCTGCTCGGCCCGTCGGTCGAGCCGATCTTCACCCCGCCCTGGAACCGGTGCACGCCCCAGACGGGGCAGTGCCTCGCCGAGCTCGGGTTCGCTGTGCTGTCCCGTGAGGCGAAGGCCGCTCCGCTGGCCGTCCCCGGTCTGGTCGAACTGCCGATCAGCGTCGACTGGTTCGCCCACCGCAAAGGAATGCGCCTGAGCCGCGCCGAGTTCGGCGACCTGGTGGCCGCGACGGTCCTGAGTGGACGGCCGGTCGGCGTGATGTTCCACCACGCCATCATGGATGCCGGCGAACGCGCTGCCGTCGGCGAGCTCCTGGGGCTCGTCGCGCGGCATCCCATGGCGTCCTCCAGTCCGATGCGCGCGCTGGCCGGCGCGCCCGACAGCCACCCGCAGTCGTGATAGTCCTCCCGCCGTTCGACCTCAGTCCGCAGGGCCACCGGTCACCGGGGTTCGGCCGCCGGATCGTGGTGATCGGTACCGGGTATGTGGGGTTGACCACCGGGGCGTGTCTGGCCTCGCTGGGCCACCGGGTGGTCTGCGCCGACGTGGATGCGGCCAAGATCACCCGGCTGCGCCAAGGCGTGGTGGACATCATG
>DATEPR010000105.1:0-11804 GCA_035273045.1 Pseudonocardiaceae bacterium
GTCGGCGCGGGGGCCGAGTGCGTGCTGCCGGCCAACACGTTCGTCGCCACGGCCGAGGCCGTGGCGCGGGCCGGTGCCACGCCGGTGCTGGTGGACTGCGAACGGGACACCGGCCTGATCGACCCGGACGCGGTCGCGGCCGCGGTAGGGCCGAGGACGCGGGCGGTGCTGCCGGTCCACCTGTACGGCCAGGCGGCCGCGGTGGAACGGATCCGGTCGGTGGTGGGCGGCGCCGTGATCGTGGAGGACGCGGCCCAGTCGCAGGGGGCGCTGCGCCACGGCGTGCCCGCCGGTTCGCTCGGCGACATCGCCGCGACCAGCTTCTACCCCGGCAAGAACCTGGGCGCCTACGGCGATGCCGGTGCCGTGATGACGGACGACGACGACCTGGCCGAGTCGGTGCGGCTGCTGCGCGACCACGGTTCGCCACGCCGCTACGAGCACGTGGTGCTGGGCTTCAACAGCAGGCTGGACACGCTGCAGGCCGTGGTGCTGTCGGCGAAGCTGCGGCGGCTGGACGGCTGGAACGACGACCGGCGCAAGGCGGCCGAGCGCTACCACGACCTGCTGTCCGGCGTGCCCGGCGTGGAGCGGCCGGTGGTGGCCGACGGCAACGACCCGGTGTGGCACCTGTACCCGGTGCTGGTGCCGGAACGCGACCGGGTGCTCGACGTGCTGCACGACGCGGGCATCGGCGCCGGCGTCCACTACCCCACCCCGGTCCACCTGACCGGCGCGTTCGCCCACCTCGGTGGCGCGTTCCCGAACGCCGAACACCGCGCCCGGCACCAGCTCTCGCTGCCGATCTTCCCGGAGATCACGGCGGCCCAGCAGGAGCGCGTGGTCGAGGTCCTCGCCGGGGCACTGCGCTGACCGTCTGCCGGCAACGTGCTGAAGTAGTGCCATGACAGCGAGAATCGGCAACATCGCCTTCGACTGTGACGACGTGCTGAAGATGGCCACGTTCTGGTCAGCAGTGCTCGGCCGCCCGCTCGACAAGGGCAGCAGCGAACGGTTCGCCTCCATCGGCGGAACCGACGCCGCGCGCCGCGAGCCGGCCCTGTACTTCAACAGGGTGCGTGAACCGAAGCGGGCCAAGAACCGCGTCCACCTCGACCTGGTGAACCCCGACCCGTCAGCCGTCGACGAACTCGTCCGTCTCGGCGCCACGGTCACCGGTGAACACGAAATCCCAGGCCAACGCTGGACGGTGATGCAGGACCCCGAGGGCAACGAATTCTGCGTCGCGGCCAAGAGCTTCACCGGCTGGGACTGAGCGCGGAGAAAGCCGCGGGTCGTCAGTCCAGTTCGCGGAACAACCGGCGCATCGGCCACACGAACGGCAGGTACACGGCCAGCCCGAGCACGCCGCCGATGAGCAGGCGTGCGAAGTCCGGCGGCGTCACCCACCGCACGGCCAGCAGCACCACCACCAGCACGGCGCAGCCGAGCACCGGCCGGGCGACGGCGGTGGCCAGGCGGCGTGCCGGAACGCCGGTGGCGCGGATGGCGAGCACGAACGCGGGCAGCACCAGCAGCACCGCCACCGCCGCGTGTGCCGCGCCGACGCCCCGGATGCCGTCCAGTTTCGCACCGACCGGCAGGAACGCCACCAGCGCCAGGAACCAGCCGGCCTGCAACCACATGGTGCGCCGCGCCCGGCCCAGCGCGACCAGGAAGTCGTAGCCCAACTCCCCCGCCACCCGAACCGCGCCGAGCACCACCAGGAACTCCAGCGCGCCGGTCGAACCCTCCCACTGCTTGCCGTACAGCGTGGTCACGATCGGCAGCGCGAGCAGGCCGAGCAGCGCGCACACCGGCAGCGTGGCCGCCATGAGCATGCCGGCCAGCCTGGCCAGCACCTCCTCCCGGCGGCGCGGATCGTCCTGGACCCGGCTGAACGCGGCCAGCGACACCCGCCGCACCACGGTGGAGAACATGTTCACCGGCCAACTGGCCAGGTTGAACGCCTGGAGGTACAGGCCGAGCGCGACCGCGCCGAGCACGTGGCCCGTGACGACGTAGTCGACGTTGAGCATGGCGAACACCAGCATGCTGGCGCCGGCCAGCGGCAGGCCGAACCGGATCAGCTCGCGGGCCTGGGTACGGTCGAATCCGGGCCGCGGCCACAGGGACACCAGGCGGAACAACATCACGGCGGACAGCCCGTTGCCGACCAGCCGCCCGACCGCCAGGCTCCACGGGCCAAGCCCTAGCACGGCCAACAGCACCGTGATCCCGGTGGACAGCGCGAGATTCGCGAAGTCCACCACCATCCTGGTGCCCTGGCGGAACTCGCGGTTCACGAACTGGGCAGGGGCGGCGGTCGCGCCGTCGATCAGCACCGAGGCGCACAGCAGCCGCACCACCCCGGCCGCGTCCGGCGAGCCGAGCTGCGCGGCGAACTCCGGGGCGCCGAACCAGCACACCGCGTACAGGGCGGCGCTGCTGGCCATCGAGATGGTGGTGACGGTGGGCGCGATCCGCCGGGGATCGCCCGGCCACCGGACCAGTGCCAGGCTGACGCCGAGTTCGTTGATGGACAGCACGGCGTTCAACGCGACCAGCGCGACCGCGAAGGCGCCGAAGTCCTCCGGTACCAGCAGGTGGGCGAGCAGGATGCCGGTGAGCACCGTGCCTGCCCTGCCGATCGCGGTGTTCAGGAAGCTCAGCCCGAGGGCCTTGCTGACCTTGCCGTGTTTCGCCGGTCTGGCGGGCTCCTGGGCCGCGTCCGGGTCGACCGCGGTCACCTGACCGCCTTCTGCTGGACCCGGCGGCGGGTGAGCAGGTGCGAGACGGTGCTCGCCGCGAGCACGATGGTCAGCGCGTCCAGCGGCACCCGGAACCGGACCCGGGTGAAGAACACGGCCAGCAGCAGCACGTTGACCACGATGGTCAGCGCGACCAGTTTCTCCGTCGGCGTCAGCCGCCATCGCCGGTACAGCAGCAGGCGCGCCACGGCGAGCAACAGGATCGGGTAGTAGCTGGCCGCGGACACCACGTTCCGCAGGACGCTGCCCTGACCGCCGGTGGCCAGATCGTCACTGTAGGAGAAGTTGTTCACGACCTTCTCCGCGTACAGTTCCGCCGCGCTGCCCGGGTGGTGACCGATCCAGTCCAGCGCCTGGCCGGTGAGGTAGTGGTCGGTCTGCACCTCGTTGTACAGGTGTGCCGCCGCGAACGTGGTGTACCGGCTGATGTCCACGTCGGTGCCGCTGTCCGGGGTGGCCTTCGGGTTGTTGCCCAGCAACAGGTTGAAGCCGTCGTTGGTGGACACCGGCACGAACGCGCGCAACACGGTCGCGTTGCGCCCGCACCACACCCCGGGCAGTACCGCCAGCGCCAGCACCAGCGCGACGACGGCCGCCCAGGACACCTTGCGGCCGCTGGCCTTCCGCCGCCAGGCCAGCCACGCCACCAGCCCGACCGCGGTCACCCCGAACGTGGGCACGGTGATGACCAGCATTCCGCCGACGAGTCCGGCCAGCAGCGCGTAGCCGATCCTGGCCCGGCCGTTCTCCGGCAGCGCCCGCGCGGCCATCTCGAACGTGACCAGCAGCAGGAACAGGGCGGGCACCTGCGGGTACAGCGCGGTGGCGGTGTAGATCAGCAGGGGGTAGACGGCCACGACGACGGCGGCGATCGCGCCGGTGGCCGGGGTGTGCGCGCGGCGGCCGAGCAGGTAGGTGAACCACACCGACCCGGCCAGCGCGAGCACGCCGACCATCCGCATCGCGACGATGCTGCCGCCGCTGGCGAGGTGGAAGGGCAGCAGCAGGAACAGGTAGCCCGGCGGCCGGTACGCCGTCGGGTTCACACCGTCCACGGTGAACCCGTGGTTGTAGGCCAGCGAACCGACGATGTCCAGATAGACCTGTTCGTCGTGGAAGCGGACCGTCCGGCCCAGGTGGACGGCGTAGCTGCCGGCCAGGAACAGGTTGAGCACCACGGCGGAAATGGCCACACCGGCGGCGTGCGTGGTGAGCCAGGCACCGAACCGCTGCGGCCGGGAACGCCGCTGGCCTACCGTCAACGGAAGGGCTGCCGTCATGTCGTACCCCTCAACCGGGCACTGGTGCTCGACCCGGGCTGTGCCTGCCGCACCCCGCTACGGGTGCTGACCCGTCCCACGACGGGTATGAACTGGCTTGGATTGTCCCGGATAGTACGCCATAGAGCTCCGGTCACACCCACGAGCAGGAAACACATTCCCGTCGCCATGATGAAACCGAATGCGTCATAGGTGGCGTCCGCGACCATGATCACGGCGAGACAGGCCAGCAGTGTCTGCGCGAGATCGCGCAGCACCGGGTCGCGGGCCGCGCGCCGCACCTGGATCGCGGCGTACGCACCCGCGACGAGCACGAAGATCAGTGCTGCCAACCCGACGAAGCCGGTCTCGATCAGGGTGCCGAGATACTGGTTGTCCACCGGGCCGTACCTGCTCGGCAGGTAGGTGCCGAATCCCCTGCCCAGCCACGGGTGTTCGGCGATCTGGACGCTCGCCCTGGCGTAGGTCTCGGTCCGGTGCTGGATGCTCGGATCACCGGAGAGGTGGCTGAACAGGCTGATCAGGGTGCCGATCAGGCCGGGCACGAACAGTCGCATCAGCACGGTGAACAGGGCCGCGGCGACCAGTGTCTGCAACTGGCGCCTGGCCGGCCAGGTCGGCAGCAGCACCAGGCCGGCGGCGAGCAGGCCCAGGATCGCCGACCGGGACAGCGACACCATCGCGCCCATGGCGAGCATGGCCAGCGAGAGCCACCACCCCCAGGACCGGCGGCCGTGGGTGGTGGCCCGGAACGCGTAGTGGGCGCACAGGGGCACCGCGATCGCGCACACCACGCCGAACTCGATCGGATGCCCGGCGGTGCCGGACGGTCGCCGGAAGATGGACCGCTCCAGCAGCGTGTTGACGTCACCGACGTCCCGCAGGCCGGGGATCACCAGGTAGTGGGTCGGGTCGAAGCCGAAGAAGAACTGGATCAGCCCGATGACGGCGACGAACACGCAGCCGTAGACGACGATCCGCAGCAGCTTGTCGATCCGGGACAGCCCGCGCAGCGAGTCGACCGCCATGATGCCGACGACCATCGCGCCCATGATCGTGACGACGCTGCGGTCGGTGGCGTTGAGCTCGTCCGACGGCAGGTAGCCGTAGGTGGCGTAGCCGTAGGTGGCGAGTTGGGCCAGGCCGAACAGGAACAGCGACGTGCGGACCAGGCTGCGACCCTTGGCCATGCCGACGGTGTTCACCAGTTGGGCGCAGAACCACAGCAGCCCCAGTCCCATCCCGACCAACATGCTGGGCGCCAGGGCGAGCGGGATGGCCGCGATCACCAGGTGCGACGGCAGGAGGAACAGGATCGCGCAGTAGACGCACAGCAAGGTGGTGCCGTCGGCGCGCTGCCGGCGGCGGACCGGCTCGACTGGGCGCGTGTCGTCGTCGGCCGGCGGCCTGGCGACCGGCCGGTCCGCCCGCGTTGCCGGGTCGAGCGTGGTCACGGCCGGTCAGCCGGTGGACGAGTCGGGGGAACCGAACTCGGACCGCGGCCAGTCATGGGTGCTGCCCGATCCGTTCCTGCTGGCCGCCGACCCGTTGGTGTTCGGGACCGGCGCCGGATGGACCCGCGGCTTGGCCGGGTGCGGCTTGTGCAGCGGGCTGGGTGGGTAGGGTGGCCGGCCGTTGGCCGCCTGGCCGGTCTGCGGTCGCGGTGCCGGTCGTGGCCCGCCGGTGGTCCGCACGGGTTGCGGCAGCGGTCGGGGCGCCGGCCGCATCTTCTGCGTGACCGCGGGCTCGTCGTCCATGTCGGCCAGTGGCTCGTGCGCCGGGTCGGCGTCCCGCCCGAGTTCGGCCGTCCGCCTGCGCCGGTTCGCCAGGACGCTTTCGGCCGCGAACGCGGCGCCGAGGCTGACCACGACGCCGAGCGCGAGCGCGACTCCGCCGTACCGGACCTTGCCGCCCAGCTTCGTCTCGGCGGGCGTCGGGTCGACGACGAGCTGGGTCCCGATGTACGTGCTTGGCGGTGCGTCCAGGCTCTTCTGCCGGGTGTTGAGCTCGTTGGTGGCGTACTTCAGGGCCAGGTCCACGGTGCGCTGGGCGAGTGCCTTGGTCGGCGCGTCGGCGATGATGACCACGAACGGGCCGCCGGTGCCACCGTCGCCCGCCTGGTACGTGCTGACGCCGCCCCCGGCCGCGATCTGGTTCTGCACGACGGGGCTGCTCAGGCTCTGGATCAGCAGTTGGGTGGTGATGACGAGGCTGCCCTGGAAGCCAAGCAACGGGTTGCCCGGGCCGGTGGCGTCCTTCGGGTTCACGGCGACGATGCCGCCGTCGGTGGGCGGCGTGAGCACGATGGTGCCGGTCGACTCGTACTGCGTGGGCACGGCGAAGAACACGCCAACCGCGAGGACCAGGGAGAGCACGAACGCCGGAACGGAGACGTACCAACGGCGAAGGAGGACGCCCATCGTCTTCCAGAAGTCCATGGTTCCTCCGCGTATCGGTGGTCTTGCGCCCCAACACTGCCGCCGTGGGGGTCGCTGGTGTTCACTCAGCGTCGAGCGCGGCGGACATACCACCTGTGTAGGCAACATCGGACCACGGCCCGAGACGTTACGTGACCGTTCCAACAGCCAGGACACAGGTAGGGTGCGCGACGTGCGCATCGGATTCGCCTGCGCCTGGGACCCGGTTCCCGAGCCGACATGGTCGTACACGCCGTGGCATCTGCGTGGTGCGCTGCGTGATGTCGCCCACGTCGAGGACGTCGGGTTCACCTATCCGAGGGCTGTCCGGACTTCGTTGCGGGCGTTGCACGCGCGGCGGGTGGACGGGCGCTGGGTGTCCATGTGGAAGCACGGCGTCCTGGCCCGTGGTTACGCACAGCGCACACTTCGCGCCGCGGAACGGAGATCGCCACTGGACGTGGTGCTCCAGATCCAGGACCTGACCCGGCTGCGCACCCCGTACCTGATCTATCAGGATCTGAGCTACGGCGTGCTGCTGGACGAACTGGTGGCTGGGCCACTGGTCCACTTTCCCAGTCTCACCAAGGCCGACGCGCTGCGGCTGCGGGACCGGCAACACGCGATCTACGAGCAGGCCGCCGGAATCCTCGCGATGAGCCACTGGTTCGCCAGGCACCTGGTCGAGTCCGAGGGCGTGCCGGCGGACAAGGTGCACGTCGTCCACCCTGGAGCGTCAGCGGCCATTTCGGACGGTTCCCGGCCGGTCACCGACCGCTCCCGGCCCAGGCAACGGCTGCTGCTGGTCGGCAAGGACTTCCACACCAAGGCCGGCGACCAGGTGGTCGCGGCGCTCGGCGTGCTGCGCAGGGAGGTCGACCCGGGAATCACCCTGACCGTCGCCGGGCCACGGGAGTGGCCGACGCCGGGTGGCCCACCGGACGGTGTGGACTTCCGGGGCCGGCTGCCACTGGCCAGCCTGCCGCGGCTCTACGCCGAGCACGACCTGTTCGTGATGCCGTCGCGCTTCGAGGGATTCGGCATCGCACTGGTGGAAGCCCTGTCCCACGGCCTGCCGTGCGTGGCGCGGAACGCCTACGCGATGCCGGAAATCGTCCGGCCAGGGGTGAACGGCGATCTGGTCGGCACGGAGTCGCCGGACGAGCTCGCCCGCGTCATCGCGGCCGTCCTGGAGGACGACGCCGTGTACGCGACGACCGCGCGACAGGCCGACGAGGTCCGCCGCCACTACACCTGGCAGCGGGCCGCCCAGGACGTGCTGACGGCCGCCGCCAAGACCGTGGGCTAGCTTCGGAACCACGCCCCGCGCACCGCGGACCCGCTCGCCAGCGCGTCCCGCAACGACGACGCCACAAGGCCACGCTCCCGCAACGAGCCCAGCACCCGGCGGCTCAGCTCACCCCGGTCGAACCTGGGCGCCGGACCGTCGTCCACGCCGTCGGAGGCGTCGGCGTAGCCGTCGTGCATCAGCAGCACCGAACCGGCGCCCACCGCGGCCGACCGGGCGACGATGTCGTCGACCGGGTCGTCCTGCCAGTCGGCCACGTCGTCGCTCCACACCACCGAGGTGAGCCCGGTGGACCGCACGGCGGCCCACGTCGACGGCCGCTGCGCGCCGTACGGCGGCCGGAACCACCGGACCGCGTGTCCGGTCAGGTCCTCCAGCTCGCGCCGGCCGTCGCTGGTCCGCCGCCGCACCACGGCCGGGCTCATCGTGGTGAGCCGGACGTGGTCGATGCCGTGCAGCGCGATCTCGTGTCCCGCGGCCACGACCTCGCGCAGCAGCCCGGGATGCCGGCGTGCCCGGCCGACGAGGATGAAGAAGGTCGCCGTGGCGCCGAACTCGGCGAGCGCGGCGAGCACCTTGTCGGTGCCGCCGGGCTGCGGCCCGTCGTCGTAGGTCAGCACGACGCCGTCCCAGCGCACCGACCGCACGGAACCGACCGGCGCGGTGAGTGGCAGCACGACGCGGCGCAGCACGGGAGCGACCATGGCCACCATCGTGCCAGGAGCGACGGTGTGTAACACCGGTGCCGTGCCGCCCGATCTGTCCCACGCGAAGCCCGTCGGCACAACAGCAGGTGACCACGCATGAACTCCAGTCCCGGCCAGGTGGCGGCGTGGCCGGTGACGCTGTCGATCGTGATCGTGTCCTACAACGCGGTGGACGAACTGCGGAAGACGCTTGCCGCGATCACCGGACCAGCGGCACCTCGCGCGTCCCACGAGATCCTGGTCACCGACAACGGATCCACCGATGGCGCGGCGGACGTGGCCGAGGACGTTCTCGGCCCGGCGGCCGTGCGCCGGCTCGGCCGGAACACCGGGTTCGGTTACGCGGTGAACCGGACCGTGGAGCGATCCCGCGGTCACCACGTGCTGCTGCTCAACCCGGACGCGCGGCCGCGTCCGGGCGCGATCGACGCGCTGCTGGACCACCTGGCGGCGCGGCCGGGCGACGGCATCGTCGGCGGGCGTTCGGTGGATCCGGCCGGCCGGCTGGATCCGCGCAGCTGCTTCGGCCGCATCACGCCGTGGAGCCTGACCACCGGCGCGCTCGGCCTGTCCTCGCTGGCCCGCCGCAGTCGCCTGCTGGCGCCCGAGTCGCTGGGCCGGTGGCAGCGCGACGACGTGCGGCACGTGGACGTGGTGAGCGGCGGCTTCCTGCTGACCGCACGGTCCACATGGGACATGCTGGGCGGCTTCGACGAGACCTACCTGATCTACGGCGAGGACCAGGACCTGTGCCGGCGCGCGGCGGCGCACAACTTCCGCCCGTCGATCACGCCACGGGCCGAGATCGTGCACGCCGTGGGGGCGTCGTCGAGCAGCACGGTGGACCGGGACGTGCTCGTCCTCACCGGACGGGCCACTGTGGTCCGGCAGCATCTCGGCGTGTGGCGCGGCTACGGCCTGGTGGCGCTGCGCACCGGCGTGGCGCTGCGTGCCGCGGCGGAACGGGTGCGGCGGCGGCCGGACCGGTGGACGGCGGTACTGCGGCGCAGCGGCGAGTGGGCGCACGGCTGGCGGCCGGGCGCGACCCTGCCCAGCCCGGCCGGGGCGGCCACATGACGGTCGCGAGCGTCGTCATCCCCGCCCACGACGAGGCGGCGGTGATCACCCGCTGCCTGCGCGCGCTCGCCGACGGCGTCGCCGACGGGGACCTGGACGTGATCGTCGTGGCCAACGGCTGCCGGGACGACACCGCCGCCGCCAAACGGGAGGGCGCCACGGTCCTGGAGACCCCGGTGGCCGGCAAGGCGAACGCGATCCGGCTGGGCGACGCCCAGTGCCGCGTGTTCCCCCGCCTCTACCTGGACGCCGACAGCGAACTGACCGGCGCCGCGGTGCTGACCATGGCGGCGGCGCTGGCCGCCGGCGGCGCGCCGGCGTGCGCGCCGACACCGGCGTTCGACCTGTCCCGCATGTCCCGTCCGGCCCGCGGTTTCCACCGCGCCCTGCACGCCCTGACCGGTGACCGGCGGGGCCTGTCCGGCACCGGCGCCTACATGCTCACCGAGGCCGGCCACGCCAGGGTGTTCCCGCTGCCCGACGTGATCGCCGACGACGCCTGGGTGCACCGCACGTTCGCCCCAGCGGAACGGCTCGTGGTGGACGCGGTCACCGCTCCGGTCCGGTTGGCCCACACCGTGCCCGCGGTGATCCGCAGGCGCGCCAGGGTGCGGCTGGGCAACCGGCAACTGGCCGAGTTCGGCCGCCCGGCCACCGAGCCGCCGCTGCGCCCGAAGGCGCTGGTGACGCTGGTCCGGCAGGGCCGGGTGAGCCCGGCCGACGCCGCCTGCTTCCTGGGTGTGCTGGCCGCCGAACGCGCCCTGGCCCGCTGGCGCGGGCTGCGCGGCCGAACCGACACGTGGTCGCCGGATTCGACCGCTCGCGAAGGAGCAGCGTGAACAAGCACGTGTTGATCATCGTGCAGAACCTGCCGGTGCCGCTGGACCGGCGGGTCTGGCTGGAGTGCCAGGCGCTCACCGCCGCCGGCTACGAGGTGTCGGTGATCTGCCCGAAGGGTCCCGGCGATCCCGGCTACCAGGTGCTGGACGGCGTGCACATCCACCAGTACGCGCCACCCCGGCAGGCCGCCGGGTTCGCCGGCTACGCCTGGGAGTTCGCCTACTGCTGGGTGCGCACCGCGCTGCGCAGCCTGTCGGTGTTCCGGCGGCGCCGCTTCCACGTGCTCCAGGCGTGCAACCCGCCGGACATCTACTGGTCGCTGGCGCTGCTGTGGCGGCTGTTCGGGGTGCGGTTCGTCTTCGACCACCACGACCTGAACCCCGAGGTGTACCGGTCCCGGTTCGGCGACCCGACCGGTCTGGCCGGGCGGCTGCAACTGGCCGCGCTGTACTGGCTGGAGCGGCGCACGTTCCGCACCGCCGACCGGGTGATCTCCACCAACGAGTCGTACCGGGAGATCGCGCTGCGCCGGGGCGGGGTGCCCGTCGAGCACACCACGGTGGTCCGGTCCGGACCGGACACCTCGGTGATGCGTCCCGGGGCCGCGGTGCCGGAACTGCGCGGCGGCCACCGGCACCTGGTGGCCTACCTGGGCATCATGGGGCCGCAGGACGGGGTCGACGGCGTGCTGCGGGTGGCCGACCGGGTGGTCCGCCACCACGGCCGCACCGACGTGCGGTTCGCGCTGCTCGGCTTCGGCGACTGCCTGGCCGACCTGCGGCGGCAGTGCACCGAGCTGGGCCTGGACGACCATGTGGTGTTCACCGGACGGGTCGGTCCCGCCGAGATCGGCCGGTACCTGTCCACGGCCGAGGTGGGCCTGTCCCCCGATCCGCTCAGCCCGCTCAACGACGTGTCCACCATGAACAAGACAATGGAGTACATGGCGTACGGGCTGCCGGTGGTGGCGTACCGGCTGACCGAGACCGTGGTGTCCGGCGGCGACTGCGCCGTCTACGTCGAGCCGGGCGACGAGGACGGCTTCGCGGACGCGCTGGTCGCGCTGCTGGACGATCCGGACCGCAGGGCCGAGTTGGGCGCCGCGGGCCGGCTGCGCGCGGAGCGCGACCTGGACTGGCGCCCCCAGGCGCGGGCGTACGTGTCCGTGTTCGACGGATTGTTGGGGCTCCGCGGAGCCGCATCACGTACCGAGGCCGACCCGGCCGGACAACAGGTGGGATGAGGTGGGGGTTATGTTCGCGCGCCGGATCGTGGTGATCGGTACCGGGTATGTGGGGTTGACCACCGGGGCGTGTCTGGCCTCGCTGGGCCACCGGGTGGTCTGCGCCGACGTGGATGCGGCCAAGATCACCCGGCTGCGCCAAGGCGTGGTGGACATCATG
>DATEPR010000106.1:0-13484 GCA_035273045.1 Pseudonocardiaceae bacterium
CACGCCGACCCTGACCGGGCTCGGTGACCGCGTCGGCGAACTGAATCCGGACGTCGGCCTGGACACGCACGTGCTGGACGTCGAGTATGCCGTGCGAACCTCCGGCCGGCGGGACGTCGTGCTGGTCGGCCACAGCTACGCGGGCATGGCCGTGACGGGTGCCGCCGCGCGTCTGGGCGATCTCGTCGGCCGCCTGGTCGTCGTGGACGGATTCCTGCCCGAGCGAGGGGAAACAGCGCTGGAACTGCTGCCCGAGCGGGCCGCCGCGCACTACCGCGACTCCGCCGCCGAGATCGGTGACGGCTGGCGCGTGCCGCCGCGGCCGCTGGCCAATCTCGGCGTCACCGACCAGCGGGTGATCGACGAGCTGGCGCCCAGGCTCACCGACCATCCTTTCAAGACGTACACGGACCGTTCCCAGTACGGCGCCAGTGAGTTAACCGTCAACGGCACCTACCTGTTGTGTTCGGGGTGGAACTCGCCCTTCCGTCCGGCGGCCGAACGGGCCGGCGCGCTCGGCTGGACGGTCGACGAGCTCGACGCCGACCACGAGGTGCCCGTCACCGATCCCGAACTGCTCGCCGGAGCACTGCTGCGTCCGGCAACGGCGGGCACGGGTGATTCCGTCGAGGAGGCAAGCGCATGATGGAGTTTCTCGTGCACCAGACCAACCGGATGCCCTCGGACGAGGCGTCCCTGCGGCTGCGCGAGGAGTTGCGGATCATCGAGCGCAAGCGGGCGCAGGAACTGCGCGACGCCGGCATCCTGGTCCGGTTGTGGCGGGTGCCGGGCACCCGGGACGCCATCGGCCTCTACCGGGCGGAGGACGCGACCGCGCTGCACGACGCGCTGTCGTCGCTGCCGCTGTTCCCGTGGCTGGAGATCAGCGTGCAGCCGCTGGCCACGCACCCGCAGGAGCAGCAGTAGGTCACCTGGCCGGCGGCACGTAGGCGCCGAACACGCCCATCGCGGACAGTTGCTGGAGCGCGCCGATCACGCTCATCAGGTGCGCCCGCATGGTCTGCTCGGCCTCGTCCGGCGAGCGGGACGTCACCGCGTCGATGACGGCCAGGTGCTCCTTGAGTCCCTGCGCCGGGCGGGCCGGCAGCATGGCGACGCTGAACTGGTAGCGCACGCTCTGGTAGCGCAGCCGGTCCAGGACCACGCTCGCGGTCTGCTGCTTGGCCATCTCCCTGATGTAGAGGTGGGCCTCCTGGCTGGTGGAGCTGTAGGCGAGGACGTCGTGCTGCTTCACGGCCTTCTGCATCGCGGTCGCGATGGACTTGAGCTTGCGCCGGTCGGCCGCCGTGCCGCCGGCCGCCGCCTTGGCCGCGCACAGGCCCTCCAGGACCGCGCGCACCTCGGTGATCTCGATGGCCTCCTCCAGCGACACCGGGCGCACCGAGGCGCCCCGGTTGCGCTGCCGCACGATCAGGCCCTCGTTCTCCAGCAGCACAAGGGCTTCCCGGACGGCGCCACGGGAACCGTTGAAGCGCATGGCGAGATCCGCCTCGACGAGCCGCTGCCCCGGCGTGAGTTCGCCGTGCACGATGGCCAGGCGCAGCCTGTCCAGGAGACTGACCTCGGCCAGCGCCTCGGTCTCGTCACTTGCCGTCATTCCTCGTCCTTCTGTCGCGCCCGGTTGACCCTGACCGGCGGAACCGGCATCCTCATATTGTTAGCAATCTTATTGACAGTATAGCTGGCCGGTGCTTATCGTGAGTGTATTGGCGACGGCCAGCTCCATCCACTCGACCGCGGGCGCGGTGGCTGACATCATTGATTCCCGTTGTCGGCGAGGGAGAAACTCACGTGGCAGAGATCGTTGCCGCCGCCGCGGCAGTGCACGCACCCCAGTTGCTGTCCCGGCCGCCGCACGAGGACCCGGTCAAACTGGACGGCAGCACCGACGCGCTGCGCCGGTTCGGCACGGTGCTCGACCAGACCCGGCCGGACGTCATCCTGCTGATCGGCCTGGACCACCTGGAGACCTTCTGGCTGGAGGCGGTGCCGGCGTTCACGCTGGTGCTCTCGCCGTCGGTCACCGCGCACTACATGGCGAAGTCCAGGACCGTGCCGGTGCACACGGAACTGGCCAAACACCTGCTGAAGGGCGTCATCGCGCAGGACTTCGACCTGACGTACTCGCAGGAGGCCGTGCTCGGCCACGCCTTCCTCACGCCGCTGGAGTACATCGTCGGCGACCGTCCGATCCCGATCATCCCGTTGCTGGTCAACACCTACCTGCCGCCGATCCCCAGCCCGCGCCGGGCGTTCGCGCTGGGCCAGGCGATCGGCCGGGCGCTGGCGGATCGTCCGGAACGGATCGCCGTCATCGCCAGCGGCGGCATGTCGCACTACCCGGGCACGACCCGCTACCACTCCCCCAACTTCCGGTTCGACGAGTGGGTGCTCGGCGAGGTGGCGGCGGGCCGGTGGGACGAACTGCTCGACCTGAGCGCGGTCAACCTGGACGAGGTGGGCGAGAGCGAGCTGATGACGTGGTTCACCGCGCTGGGCGTCATCGGCAAGGTGCCCGGCACGCTGCTGTCCTATCAGGAACTGTCCCACCACGGCCACGGCGTCGTGCAGTTCCTCCCGGCCGGCGCGGCGGGCGTCAGCTTCGGCTCCGGTGCGCCGGTGCCGCGCTACGGCGGCCACGAGTTCACCCAGACCGACTACGTGTACTACAAGTTCCCCGAACCGGACAGCCTGCCGCTGAACCGGATGCTGCACCGGCTCATCATCGAGCAGGACTACCGGACCGAGTTCGTCCGCAACACCGAGGCGGTGGTCGCGGCGGCCGGGCTGCGGCCGGAGGAGAGCGCGGCGATCCTGTCCAGCGAGAGCTTCGACGCGCTCGTCGAGGTGGGCGCGCACCCGCTGCTCGCGCTGTCCGCCCGCCAGGTGTCCGAACTGGAGCGGCAGCGGCTCGCAGCGGCCGACGCATGACGGTGTCACTGGCCGGCAAGACGGCCGTCATCACGGGCGGCAGCAAGGGAATCGGGCTGGCAACGGCGCGGCTGTTCGCCAGAGCCGGCGCCCGGGTGCTGATCGCGGCCCGCCGAACGGACGCGCTCGCCGACGCGGTCGCGGACGTCGAACGCACCGAACACGTGACGATCGAGACGGTGTCCGCCGACCTGACCGTGCTGGCCGATCTCGACCGGCTGGTGGCGACGGCGATGTCGGTGCTGGGCCGGATCGACGTCCTGGTCAACAACGTCGGCACCGGGATGTACAAGCCGTTCCTTGAGGTGACCGAAGACGACCTGCGGCACGGCATGGAGATCAACTTCTTCTCCCAGTTCCGGATGTGCCAGCGGGTGGTGCCGCACATGATCGAGGCGGGCGGCGGGTCGATCGTGAACGTGTCGGGCGCGACGGCGACGCGGGTGCTGCCGCCGCCGTTCCTGTCCAGTTGCACCGGCCCGGCGAAGGCGGCCGAGGTGCGGCTGACCAAGGTGCTGGCCAAGGAGTTCGGCGAGCGGAACATCCGGGTCAACTGCGTGGTGCCCGGCCGGGTGGACACGCCGGAACGGGTCGCCATGTGGGAACGGGAGTTGGCGGCGACCGGCGCCGACCCGGCCGCGCTGCGCGCCGAGTGGGGCCGGGACATCGCCACGCCCGGCCACCGCTGGGGCACCGCGACCGAGGTCGCCGAGCTGATCGCGTTCGCCGCGTCCGACGCGGCCAGCTACGTCAACGGCGCCGTACTGGTGATCGACGGCGGCGAAGACTGGTCCTGACCGCACCCGACACAGGACCGGTCGCCCGGCCGGGCGCGCACCCGGGACAACAGCCGACGCAGTCGCGCCAGCTCGGCCGAAGACAGGTCGGCGAACAGCTCCCGCTCCACCCCGGCCAGCGCGGACCGCACGTCGACCGGGGCCCGCTCCCCCTTCGCCGTGATCGCCACGATGTGCCGGCGCCGGTCGACCACTTAAGCACGATATCACTGCGCGTAGTCAACAGTTGGTCTTCGCCAGTACGGCACCCATGGCCGCCGACAGCTCAGCCGTGCCGCCCGTTGCGGGTTTCCGGGGCGAACACCCGCAGTTCGGTGGACGTGCTCGCGGCGTCCGCCCGTCGTGCTCCGACGTTGTCCGGGAACTGGGCCAGCTTGTCGACCTCGCGGCTGAACGCGTCCGTCGCGGCGTGTAGCTGGACCTGGATGGCGTGGCAGAAGGCGCGCAGCCAGGCCACGCGACGCTCCATCTCCTCCAGTTCGGCCGCGTAGCCGCCGCCCGAGGAGTACCGGTAGTCCTTGGCGGCCCGCTCCGACGCCGCGTCGGCCCGTTCCTGCGCGTCCCGCAGCACCAGTTCCGCCTGCTGCCTGGCCTCCACCGCGACCCGCCGGGAGTACGCCTGGGCCTGCGCGACGTACGCCTCGACCTGCAACTGGGCGTCCGAGAGCATCTGCACGGCCTGGGCCTTCGCGTGCGCCTGGGATGCCTGCCGGGTCGCGTCGACGTCGTGGCCGCGGTTGCGGTACCAGTCCCGCAACCGGTTGATCTCCGCGCGCAGCTTGCCCTTCTCGCGTTCGCTGGCGGCGATGTCCTCCGCGACCCGTTGCAGGAACAGGTGCACCTCGTCCATGTCGTAGCCGCGACGGGCGATGGAGGCGCGGCTGAACACGGTGGTCCGTACCCGGTCCGGGGTCAGCGACGCACGCCACCGGCTCTGGCCGCCCTGGTCAGATGGCTGCATACGGAATGCCCTCGTTCTCTACTGGGACCTCAGACATGGGCCTGCTCCTGCCAGGTCCGTGGCGGAGCCTGCTGCGGGGGTGGCGCGGACGTGCCGGCGAACTCCTCATGGTGGACGCGATCGTCGGGGACGCCGGCCGCGCGCAGCGCCGCCAGGCTGTTGGTCACCATCTCCGGCGAGCCGCACAGGTAGATCTCCTCGTTCGGCCAGATGCCGTGCTGTATCGCGACATCCGCCACCCGGCCGCGCTCCCCGGAGAATTCCGGATCCTCCGACGTCACCGGCACCACCCGCAGGCCGGGCAGCCGGCGGGCGTAGTCCTGCAACGCGGTCATGTCGTAGAAGTCGCGCCGGGTCCGCGCGCCGACGAACAGCCGGATCCGCCGCCGGCTCTGCTCGTTCGCGGCGTGGTCGACCAGCGACTTGAACGGCGCCAGCCCGGTGCCGCCGGCGATCAGCAGCAGGTCCCGCGGGTGGTCCACCACCAGGTCCCGACCGATCGGCGCGCCCAGCCGCAGCACGTCACCGACCCCGACGGCCTGCACCAGCGCGCTGCTCACCGCGCCGCCGTCCACCAGGCGGACGTGCAGTTCCATGGTGTCGTCCGAGCGCGGGCTGTTGGCCGGCGAGTAGTAGCGCCACATCTGCGGCCGCACCACGGTCTGGACCGCGATGCTCTGGCCGGGCAGGTAGTCCATCCGCGGGTTGGTGCGCAGGGTCAGCACCGCGATGTTGAGGGTGCGCCGCTCGTGCGCCACGATCTCCGCTTCCCACCAGGGCGGCGTCGTCTCCGCGGCGGCGTTCGCGGCGTCCACCATCACCTTGGCGACCAGCCCGTACGCCTCGCTCCAGTCCGCGGCCAGTTCGGGCGTCCACTGGTCGCCGAGGAAGTACTCCAGGGCCGCCATCAGGGCGTTGCCCACGGCCGGATAGTGTTCGGCGATCACGCCGAACTTGCGGTGGTCCCGGCCGAGTTGCTGCACCATCGGGATGACGGTGTCGACCTGGTCGATGTTCGACACCACGTTGCCCAAGGCGGCCACCAGCTTGTCCCGCTGGCCGGCCATCGCCGGAGGGAACATTTCCCGTAACGGCGGATTGTCCAAGAATAACGTGGAATAGAAGAACAGGGGCAGCTGCACACCGTGTTCGGCGGCGGCTTCCCAACTCGCCTTCAGCCTGGCGATGTCCACGATTCAGCTGGCCCTACCAGCGACGATCTTGCTCCGCACGCCCTCCACAACGGATGTCGTCGCATCGAGCACGTCGTCGGGCGCGCCCAGATCGCGCAGCACACTGGTCAGATAGTTGGCGACCTTGGTGTAGTGCGCGTCGGTGACGCCCAGGCCGGCGTGCGCGATCTCCAGCTCCCGGCCGCCGTACTCGTTCGGTCCACCCAGGACGGTGGACAGCAGTTGTACCTGGTGGCGCTTGAGTTTCGCCAGGTCGACGTCGGCGAAGTAGGGCGCCAGTTCTGGGTCGACCACCAGCAGCTGGTAGAAGCGGTCCACGGCCAGCCGGATGGTGGCCGCGCCACCGATCCGCTCGTAGTGCGATGGCGCGACATCACTGACGCTCACCAGGGTTTTTCCCTTCCTAATAAGAGCTTCGGACACGCGGGACTCCGCGGTACCCGGCGAGAGTACGGGTGCCGGGCCGACGAATCAAGCATTGATTTCGGGGAGCCAGACACCGATCACGGACCGATCACGGGGGCATCGCCTCGCCTGATAGCGCGCCGGCCGTGATTCTGTCAACGAACGAATTTACTTACCGAGCAGTCGGACCTACCCGCCCCGCGAGAACGGACCAGCCACTCAGGACCGTTCGGCCTATTCCGTTCATCCGCGACGATCACGGTTGCGGGCCACGATGGACGTCGGGTCGACGAACCGCAGGGCGACCAGCAGCAGGACCAGCGTGGTGAGCATGTAGACCACGGCCATCGCGTCCACCTCCTGCGGTGACGCCCCGTTCCCGGCCTGCGTGGCGATGTTGTACAGCGCCACCACGAGGGTCTGCGTGTTCGGCCCGGCCACCAGGAACGTCAGCTCGAACTGGCCCACGGTGCGCACCAGCACGAGCACGCCGGCGGCCAGCAGGCCGGGCACCAGCAGCGGCACCACGACCCGGCCGAACACCGTCACCGTGCCCGCGCCGCAGATCCGGGCCGCCTGCTCCACGCGCGGGTCGACCTGCTCGACGAACGGCACCAGCACCAGGATCGCGAACGGCAGGCTGGGCACCAGGTTCACCAGCACCACGCCGGGCAGGGTCTCGGCCAGGTGCAGCCGGTACATGAACGTGGCCAGCGGCACCGCGTAGCTCATCGTGGGAATCACCTGCGGCAGCAGGAACAGCAGCCACAGCAGCCGCTTGCCGGGAAAGTCCAGTCGCGCCAGCACGTATGCCGTCGGCACCGCCACCACCAGCGACAGCACCACGACCGCCAGCGCCACCTCGAACGTGACCGCGAGCAGCGAGCCGACCTGGTAGGCCGACCAGGCGTCGCCGTACCAGTGGAAGGTGTACCCGCCGGGCAGCCACGTGCCGATCCACTGCTGCGCCACCGACGACAGCAGCACGGTCGCGACCGCGCCCAACATGCCGAGCAGGAACCCGCCGGTGCCCAGCCAGGTGAGCAGCCCGGTCAGGCGCAGCCGTGCCGTCATCCCTTGCCCCCGGACGTCGACCCCCGGTACAGCCGGCCGCGGATGCCGAACACGATGCCGAGCACGGCCAGTTCGACCAGTCCCATCACGATGGCGATGGCCGACGCGGACGAGTAGTCGGCCCGGCTGTAGGCGTCGTAGGCGACGATCGAGATCACCCTGGTCGACCCGGCGGGGTCGCCGACCAGCGTGGCCGACGGGAACACGGCGAACGCCATCACGAACGTCAGCGCGAACGTCACCGTCAGGCCGGGCAGCAGCAGCGGCAGCAGCACCAGCCGGAACCGCTGCCACGGCCCGGCGCCGGACACCGCGGCCGCCCGTTCCAGGTTGCCGTCGATGCCGGAGAAGTAGCCCAGCACCAACAGGAACGCCAGCGGGAACACCGAGATCAGCATGGACAGCAGCACGCCCGCCACGTTGTGGATCAGCACGACCGGCTGGTCCACGACGTGCAGGGCGCGCAGCACCCGGTTGAACCAGCCGTTCGGGCCGAGGAAGTCGATCATGCCGTCGGCGACGAACACCGAGCCGAGGGTGAGCGGCACCATCAGCACCGCGGTGAGCGTGCGCTTGCCGCGGAACGGCCCGCGCATCCGGTACGCCAGCGGCACGGCCGCGACGACGCTGATCAGCGCGGTGGGCACGCTCAGCCCGAGGGTGATCCAGATGGAGCCGCGCTGGTAGCCGTCGGACAGGAACGACCGGTACGCGGACAGCGGCCCGCCGGCCGCCTGGAACGTGAGCCCGACGCCGTAGCACAGCGGGTAGACGAAGAAGGCGACCATGAACACGGCCGCCGGCACCGCCAGCCACACCAGACCGGGCAGCCGCCGCTCCCGCACGACCACCCGCCCGATCGCCAGCGCGGTCACGTCGCCGCCACCAACTCCGCCGCCGGGACCACCTCGCCGTCCGGATAGGCCCGCGCCCGCCGCACCTCCGCCATCACCTCGCTACCGGGCGCCAACGGCCGGTCCGAGTGGCAGTGCACGGTCACGTCACCGGTCGTCACGCCTTCGACGGCGAAATGCCGGCCCTGGTACTCGCAGACCGCCACCCGCACCGGCAGCACGCCCGTGTCGGTGACGACGAGATCGTCCGGCCGCACCATCACCACGGCCCGGCCGGACGCCGGGACGTCCGTCTCGACCGCCAGCGTGACACCGCCGACGTCCACCCGGTTGGCGCCGCGCATCTCGCCGGGCAGGGCGTTGCGGTAGCCGACGAACGCGGCGACGTAGGTGTTGGCCGGGGTCTCGTAGATCTCGGCGGGCGTGCCGATCTGCTGCACCCTGCCGTCCCGCAGCACGACCAGCCGGTCGGCCAGGGACAGCGCCTCCTGCTGGTCGTGCGTGACGTAGACGGTGGTCAGGCCGAGCTGCTGGTGCAGCAGCCGAATCTCGGTGCGCATGTCCAGCCGCAGCTTGGCGTCCAGATTGGACAGTGGCTCGTCCATCAGGACCAGCCGGGGTTCGGTCACCACCGCCCTGGCGATCGCCACCCGCTGCTGCTGGCCACCGGACAGCTGGCCGGGATACTTGTCGGCCTGGTCGGCCAGCCGCACCAGGCGCAGCGCGTCGGCGACCCGCCGCTGGAGTTCCGGTCTGCGCAGCCGCCGCACCCGCAGCCCGAAACCGACGTTGTCGGCCACCGTCAGGTGCGGGAACAGGGCGTAGTTCTGGAACACCATGCCGAAGTCGCGGCGCTCCGACGGCACGGTGTCGATCCGGGTGCCGTCCAGCAGGATCGTCCCGGATGTCGGCGCGAGGAGGCCGGCCAGCAGGTTCAGCGCCGTCGACTTGCCGCAGCCGGACGGCCCCAGCAACGCGACGAACTCACCGCCGGTGATGGTCAGGTCGAGGCCGTCCAGCGCGGTGTGCGCGCCGAACGACTTCGTCACCCCGTCCAGCACCAGCTCGCCGAACCTGCCGGCCCTGGTCACTTCGCCGACCCGATCTCGCGGTTCCACATGTCGAACGCCGCCTGTAGCGCGTCGCCGGACAGCGGGAGCTGCACCGGGTGCGCGGCCAGTTCGCGCGGGTAGAAGTCGGGCCGCCCGAACTGCTGGTACACCTGCTTGCCCTTGGCGTCGGCCAGGTTGACGCTGACTCCCTTCACCGGGAACGTGATGAGGCCCTGGTCGTAGGCACCGGCCAACTGGTCCGGCCGCATCAGGTACTTGATCAGGTCCAGCACCACGGCCACGTGGCCGGCGGGCACGCCCTTCGGGATGGCCGCGTAGTGGCCGTCCACGATCCAGCTCTGGTTGCGGAACGTCGCCACCTTCGTGCTGGCCGGCAGCGTGCCGTCCACCCGGTCGGAGATGTCGATGCCGATCTCGCTGACCGTCATGGACCGCGACCCGTCCGCGACGCCCTGCAACGCCTCCTTGCTGCTGGACGGGTAGAACTGGATGTACTGGCCGAGCTGCTTGAGGTACGCCCAGGTCTTCGTCCAGCCGTGCACCGGATCGGCCGGGTTGCTGTCACCCAGCATGTACGGCAGGCCCATCAGGAACACCCGGCCGGGACCGGAGTTGTCCGGGTTGGCGTAGATGAACTGGCCGGGATGCGCCTTCGCCCAGGACAGCAGTTCCTGCGGGGTGGTCGGCACCTGGCCGACCTTCGCCGGGTTGTACTCCAGCAGCGGACCACCGGCGCCGTACTGGGTGGCGACGATGCCGTCGTCGTCCACGGCCTGCATCATCTTCCACGCGCCGGGGTCCATCCGCTGCTGGAGCCCGGGGAACTCGGCGGAGTAGGCCGGCAGCAGGCGAATCAGCTCGTGCTGTGCCTGCATCGCGGAGATGCCGTCGCCGCCGGACAGCACCAGGTCGATGTTCACCCGGCCGGCGTTCTGCTGCGCCTGCACCTTGCCGGCCACGTCGGTCGGCGCGCCGGTCTCGAACTGCACCCTGCTGACCAGTCGCGGGTTGGCCGCGACGAACCGCTGGATCACGGGTTTGCTGGTGAGCAGGTCACCGCTCACGTCCAGCACGGTCAGCGTGATCGGCTTCGCCGGCGGCTTCGGCACCGACGACGGCGCCGAGCCGACGTTCGCCGTTGGCGCCCCGCAGGCCGCCGCGAGGCCGACCGCGACGACCGCCAGCGCTGCCCGGCGCATCAGCGGCCTCCCCTCGCCACGAAGGTGACGATCGACCTGGCCGGCACGGTCGCGGTGAAGGCGCCGTGGTGGACGCGGATCGCCGGTTGCGCCGCCATGCTGTCGGCGTCGTCGGTGACGAACGGCGTGACCGAACCGGCGGGCACGCCGTGCAACTGGACCGTCTCCGTGGTCCGCGCCGTGCCGGTGTTGATCAGCTGGGTGACCACCGAGCCGTCCCGGTTGCGGAACGAGCTGACGGTCACGTCGCCGTCGCTGCTGGCCGCGCCGATCCGCACCGCGCCCGGCCGCACGAACCGGCCGAACGACGCGAACGCCCACAGCCGCTTCGAGGTGGTGATGGTGTCACCGGTCAGCCGGATCAGGTCCGAGTTCGCGGTGCTCGCCGCAGCGCCCCACCAGTAGAAGAACGCGTTGGCGTCACTCGTGGTCAGCGCCGACTGGATGCGCTGCGCCCACGTCATGCCGGACGCCGCCGTGCCGTCGTCCCAGGACGGGTCAAAGGCGTTGAAGTCGGCCCACTCGGACTCCCACACGTGCCGGTTCGTGTCGAAAGGGGCCGCCGGCGGATCGACGTAGCCGTGCGCGGTGACCAGTCCGAGATAGCGGTACGCCTGCGGCTGGGCCTTGATGCCGGCCAGCCGGTCAGCCTGCTCCTGCCAGCCAGCCGCGTCGCAGCAGGCGATCGTGGTGTGCAGGCCGGACCGGGCCAGGGTCGGGCCGAACACTTTCAGAAAGTCCGCGGCCTGGGTGCCGTCGGCCAACATGCTGGCGTAGGGCTCCGACAGGTCGGGTTCGTTGACGAAGCCGACGTCCGTGACGTGCACGCCGGCCTGCTGGTAGAAGCGCAGGTATTGGACGAGGTAGTTGGCGTAGGCCTGGCGCCAGTCACCGGTGGCGCAGTTCGTGCCGGTGACGCCGCACAACAGGCCGCCGCCGAAATCCGTGCCGACGGTCTTCATGAATCCCGGCGCGCTCCAAGCGTCGGCGTAGATCTGGTGCACGCCACGGCGTTCCGCCTGCTGCGACACCCATAACTGCCCGGAGTCCGAGCCGTCGAAGACGTACGTCGGCTTGGCGTCCGGACTGCCCGGACTGACCGGTTCGATGGAGTTCATGAAGTCGTTGGAGCTGTCCGGGGACGAGCCGATGCCATTGCGCAGAATGCTGAAACCGGCGCCGTCCTTGGTGGAGAACAGCAGGTCCAGCGCCCGTTGCTGGTTGGCGGGCGACAGGCCCATGGAGCCGTGCAGGATCTCGGCCCGCTGGAACGCCTCGGCGAAGCCGAATCCGTCGATGGTCTGGAAGTGCTGGTCGCCGTTCACCACCACGGTGGCGGACGCCGATGCGCCGGCCGCCGGGGTGAGGATCGCGACCCCCACGGTGACGGCCGCGATCACGCCACCCAGTCGCGTGCGGGTACGCACACTCACCAGCCTCCTCGCTGGATCGCGAAACTATCGGAAACTTCGAGTAATCAGACGGTATCGGCCTGCTATGGCGCGGTCAAGAAATCGTTATCGATCCTGCTGGTCCGTGGGACGCAGCGGGTATGTGTCCAACCGGCCACACATCCCGAACACCCGATCCCCCGGCGCCTCCGCCGACCGCACACCCGCGTCCAGCAAATGATCGATCCGCCCCTCGCGCAGCGCCGCGAGATGCGCACCGGTCCGCTCGGCCGCCGCGACCGGCCCGGCCCGCCAGATCCGTTCCCACGAATCCACCCGGTCCGCCTTCAACGCCACCGCGGCCCGGTAGAACTCGGCCAGCGGCTCCGTGTTGCCCCGCCGGATCTCCTTGGCCAGCGCCAGGAACCCGGCCACCGCGAGATCCCGGCGGGTCCGGGCGGCCGACTCGGTCGGCACGGTCAGGTCGGCGGCCCGGCGGTACGCGGCCGGATCGGCCAGGACGTCCGGCGGGAACGTGAACACCGCGTCACCCGCCTCGGGCAGGCCGCTGTTCTGCATCACCACGACGATGCGCAGCTCGCCGTCGTGGTTCACCGCCCGGTGGATCGTGCCGGGGCTGAACCACGCCACGGTGCCGGCGGACAGCCGGGTCTCCCGGAAGCCGGCCGCCGTGATCGTCTGCACGGCGCCCTGGCCGGACACCGTCACGTAGCCCTCGGTGCACGCCAGGTGCACGTGCGGGGAGCCGCCGCACACGCCGTCGGCCGCCGGCCACGGGTAGACGCTCAGGCCGGACACGGCCGTGCCGCCGGGAAAGACGGGCTCTACCACGGGTGCGCCGCCAGGTGTTCGCCGATCCGCTGGTGGTCCCACGTGCCGTCGGCGACCACCACCCGGTAGCGCAGCCGCAGCACGTCGCCGTCGGCGAGTTCGGCCGGCTCGTAGAACGCCAGCGACGGATTGGCCACGGGATACGGTGTGGTGCGCACGAACCAGTGTGCCGGATGGCCGGGGTTGTCCGGGTGGTCCACGAACAGCAGCGTGGACGACGCCGCCGTCTCGTCGTGCCGGCCGACGAACGCCAGCCACGGCGACCGCCGGCCCATCAGCTCCGGCCCGCTCCGGTCGTCCGACGCCAGGATCTCGCCGCCGGTGAACGAGCGCGGGCCACGCCAGAAGAAGCCGCAGTAGCCGGCCAGTTCCCGGCCGAACACGGTGGGGCTGCCGAACTCCAGCGGCTCGCCGCGCACGTTGCGCAGTTCGGTGGCGAACTCCAGGGTCCACGAGCCGCCCGCCGGGTCGACGTCGCGCACGGTGACCACCCGGCACTCGTCGATCCACCGCTGTCCCGCCGCGGTCACCCAGTCCACGGTCTCGGTGAACGCCTGCTCGGCGAGCGCGGTGAAGTCGCGGTGCCGCAGCGAGCCGACATTGGGCAGGTCGACGTAGCCGCGGTCGGCGACGTAGGAGCCGCCGCCCCAGAAGTTCTGCCCGGACAGGTGGGACGCGGTCATGGCGAGCCCCTTGTGCCACAGGTGGTCGTGCGGCCGGTTGCCGGTGACCA
>DATEPR010000107.1:0-2033 GCA_035273045.1 Pseudonocardiaceae bacterium
AACCTGGACGACCTGGAGCACGCCCAGTCCTCGCCCGGTGAGGACAAGACATGAGTGGGGAGGGGCGGCCGGACGGCGACGTCGTACCCGGTTGTGACGGGATGCGGCTGGGCATCGTCGCGGCCCGCTGGCACGGCAAGATCACCGATGCCCTGCTGGAACGGGCCATCGCGGCGGCCGGCGAGTCGGGCGTCAAGGAGCCGACCGTGGTGCGGGTGGCCGGCGCGGTCGAACTGCCGGTCGTCGCGCAGGCACTGGCCAAGCACCATGACGCCGTGGTGGCGCTGGGCGCGGTCATCCGGGGTGGCACGCCGCACTTCGAGTACGTGTGCGACGCTCTGACCGCGGGTCTGGCGCGCGTGGCGCTGGACGAGTCGACCCCGATCGGCAACGGCGTGCTCACCTGCGACACCGAACAACAGGCCCTTGACCGCTGCGGACTGCCGGAATCCGCCGAGGACAAGGGTTTCGACGCCTGTGTCGCCGCGCTGGAGACGGCCGTCGTGCTGCGTGGGCTGCGGCAGCCGTGGACGGAGCGAGGATTCTCATGAGTACCACCGAGACCGAGGCGGCCGGCACCCTCGTGGTGCGGCCGCGCAAGGTGCGGTTCTTCGTGATTCCGGTGGCCGTGGCCCTGCTCGTCGTGTTCGTGGTGGTGGCCGCCCTGTTGAAGCACGGCTCGACCGGCGTGCGCTTCGACACCGCTGACCAGTTCTCGCTGGCCGCGATCGGCGTGGTGCTCGCGCTGGGCACCCTGGTGTTCGTCCGCCCCAGGGTGGTGGCGAACGCCGAGGGCGTGCACGTGCGCAACGCGCTGTGGGGTCAGACCGTGCCGTGGTCGATCATCAAGGCGGTCAGCTTCCCCGACGGCGCACCGTGGGCGCGGCTGGAACTGCCCGCCGACGAGTACGTCCCGATCGTCGCCATCCAGGCCACCGACGGGGAACGGGCCGTGCTGGCGATCCGTGAGCTGCGCGCCCTGCACCGCAGGTACGCCGAACAGCCGAAGGACTGACGCTCAGCCCCACCGGACGCCCACGTGCGACGCCCACGTCGCGGCAAGGTCCGCCACGGTCGTGCCGGTGGTGGTCAGGGCGTCCCACGGTTCCCTGTTCCACAGCGCGTAGTAGAGGGCGCACGCCGGACCGGACACCGACACGTCCGCCGCCACGTCACCGGGGACCCGGGCGGCGACCAGCTCGTCCGGCCTGATCCGCAGCAGCCAGTGCCCGCCGGTGTCGGTGGCGTGCACGTGCAGAGTCTGTTCCGGGTCGGCCCGCAGCCGGCTGCTGCCGAAGCAGGTCAGCAGCTCGTCGACGCCGTCGTCCGCGAGGCCGGGCGCCACCGGCGTGGGCCGGCCGGTGGCCAGTTCGGCGTCCACCCGGTGGATGGTCGTCTCGTGCGCCTGGCGGCGCGCCCAGAACGCCAGCGGCGACGGCCCGGGCCGGAACTGCCAGCACACCAGGTCGGCCGGCGCCCGCTCCAGGGTGCGCACCAGGGCGGCGTGGCCGTCCCGGTACCAGCCGAGCAGTTCGTCGTCCGCGGGCAGTTCCGGGACGATGTGGTACGGCTGCTCGATGCCGAGCGGCCCGCCGCGGGCCTCGCCGACCACGGTCGCCGCCCACCGGTGGATGCCGCCGACGTGCAGCAGCAGGTCGCGGACCGTCCACTCGGGGCAGCTCGGCACGGCCGTGGTCAGGGCGACGCCGGTCAGCGCGTCGCCGAGCCGCTCGCCCTGGGTGCGCAGCACGTCGATGAACGCCTTCGGGTCCATGACCGGCAGCATGGCACCCTCCACCGACAGGTCGGGCCTCGGACGTAGGCTGGTCGGGTGGCCGACCCGTCGACCTACCGTCCAGCGCCAGGCACCATTCCCGAAGCACCCGGCGTGTACAAGTTCCGCGACGCGGACCGGCGGGTGATCTACGTCGGCAAGGCGAAAAGCCTGCGCCAGCGGCTGACGTCGTACTTCGCCGACCTCGCGAACCTGCACCCGCGGACGCAGACGATGGTCCTGACGGCGGCCTCCGTCG
>DATEPR010000108.1:0-5575 GCA_035273045.1 Pseudonocardiaceae bacterium
ACCACCCCGACCACCGACGACCACCACGGTCGCGCCACCACGGCCGCCCACGAGCCGGCCAGCGCCCACCACCACGACCACCACCCGGGCCACCACGACGACCACGACCCCGGCGCCGGTCCGCCCGGTGGGCGCGATCCCGCCGCCACCACCGCACACCACCGCGGTGCCGCCACCTCCGCCGCCCCCGCCGGTGCTGACCGCGCCGCCACCACCTGACGACACGCAGCCGAACCTGGTCGCCAGCAGCGCACCCCGGTTGACGGTCCGCAAGCAGCAACGCCAGTTCGGCCTGGCCACGCTGATCCTCATCATCGGCGGTGGCGCGGCGGCCGCCCGGATGCGGCCCAGCGGAGGGAGCAGTCGTACCCGCTAGACAGTCAGGAGGGGTCATGGCAAGCGAGTTCCAGCGGGCGAAGATCGCCGGCGTGTTCCAGGCGATGGACGTGGACGGGGACGGGTACCTGTGCCGGGAGGACTTCGTCGCGCTGTCCGACCGGTGGACCGACCTGCGTGGCCTGCCACCGGGCTCGCCGGGCTACCGGCGGTTGAACGAGATCATGATGGGCTGGTGGACCACGCTGCTGGCCGCCGCCGACCCGGACCGGTCGGGGGACCGGATCACCTTCGCCGACGTGCTGACCGTGGTCGACGCGCTGGGGGACATGCCGGACGCGGTCGCCGACACGGCCGACGCCATGTTCGACGCGGTGGACGAGAACGGCGACGGCGCCATCTCGGCCGCCGAGTACCACCAGTTGGTCGAGGCGTGGAACGGCGTGCCGACCGACACGGACGCGATCTTCCCGCTGCTCGACCGCAACGGTGACGGCCACCTGGACCGGGCCGAGTTCACCGAGCTGTGGTCGGAGTTCTGGGCCGGCGACGACCCGGCGGCGCCCGGTACCTGGGTGTTCGGCCGGTTCCCGTTGCCCGCCTAGCTGAATGCGGTGCCGGCCGGCCCCCGCTAGGGTCGCGGCATGAGGGTCGGCCTGCTCACCCGGGAGTACCCGCCCGACGTGTACGGCGGTGCCGGGGTGCACGTGGAGTTCCTGGCCAGGGAACTCCGGCCGCTGGTCGACCTGGACGTGCACGCGTGGGGTGCGGACCGGCCCGGCGCGCACGGCCACACCGCCGGCCGGGAGTACCGGCAGCCCGCGTTCCAGGCGATGGACATCGCGCTGTCCATGGCCGACACGGTGGCCGGAGTGGACGTGGTGCACAGCCACACCTGGTACGCGAACCTGGCCGGGCACCTGGCCCGGCTGGCGCACGGCGTGCCGCACGTGATCACCGCGCACTCGCTGGAACCGTTGCGGCCGTGGAAGGCGGAACAGCTCGGCGGCGGCTACCGGGTGTCGTCGTGGATCGAACGGGACGCCTACGCCGCCGCCGACGCGGTGATCGCGGTGAGCTCCGGCATGCGGGCCGACGTGCTGGCCGCCTATCCGGACGTGCCGGCCGAGCGGGTGCACGTGGTGCACAACGGCATCGACACCGACCTGTACCGGCCCGACCCGCGCACCGACGCCCTGGCCGCGCACGGCATCGACCCGGCCCGGCCCTACGTCCTGTTCGTCGGCCGGATCACCCGGCAGAAGGGCGTGCCGCACCTGGTGCGTGCCGCCGCGGCACTGCGCGACGGCGTGCAGGTGGTGTTGTGCGCTGGCGAGGCGGACACGCCGGAACTGGACGCCGAGTTCCGCGACCTGGTCGACCGGCTGGCCGCGAGCCGGTCCGGGGTGCACTGGATCTCCCGGATGCTGCCGCGCGAGCAGATCACGCAACTGCTGACGCACGCGGCCGTGTTCGCCTGCCCTTCGGTGTACGAGCCGCTGGGCATCGTGAACCTGGAGGCGATGGCCTGCGGCACGGCGGTGGTCGCCAGTGACGTCGGGGGTATCCCCGAGGTGGTGGCCGACGGGACGACCGGGCTGCTCGCGCACTACACGGAGGCCGACCCGGCCGCGTTCGAGGCCGACCTGGCCGCCCGCCTGAACGAGTTGCTGGACGACCCGGACCGGGCGGCCGCCATGGGCGCGGCGGGCCGGGACCGCGCGGTCCGCGAGTTCGGCTGGGCCACGATCGCCCGCCGGACGGTCGAGATCTACAAGGCGTGCGGAGGGGTGCCATGAGCGATGGGTCGGACGTGCTCGGCATCGTGCTCGCGGGTGGCGAGGGCAAGCGGCTGATGCCGCTGACGGCGGACCGGGCGAAGCCCGCCGTGCCGTTCGGTGGGGTGCACCGGCTGGTGGACTTCGTGCTGTCCAACCTGGTGCACGGCGGCATCCGGCACATCTGTGTGCTCACCCAGTACAAGTCGCACTCGCTGGACCGGCACATCAGCACCACGTGGCGGCTGTCCTCGCTGACCGGCGAGTACGTGACGACGGTGCCGGCGCAGCAGCGGCTGGGTCCGCGCTGGTACCAGGGCAGCGCGGACGCCATCCTGCAGAGCCTGAACCTGGTCTACGACGAGCAGCCCGCGTACATCGCGGTGTTCGGCGCGGACAACATCTACCGGATGGATCCGCGGCAGATGCTCGACGCGCATGTCGAGTCGGGGGCCGGCGTGACGGTGGCCGGGCTCCGGGTGGCGCGCGGCAGCGCCAGTTCGTTCGGCGTGATCCAGACCGGTGACGGCACGCGGTTGGACGCGTTCCTGGAGAAGCCGGCCGACCCACCCGGGCTGCCGGACTCGCCGGACGAGTCGTTCGTGTCCATGGGCAACTACCTGTTCACCACGCGGGCGCTGCTGGACTCGCTGGCCGACGACGCGCACGATCCCGAGTCCCACCACGACATGGGGCGCGACATCATTCCGGCGCTGGTGGCCAAGGGTGACGCCGCCGTCTACGACTTCGGCAGCAACGTGGTGCCCGGCGAGACCGAGCGCGACCACGGCTACTGGCGGGACGTCGGCACGATCGACAGCTACTACGACGCCCACGTCGACCTGATCTCCACGGTGCCGGTGTTCAACCTGTACAACCGGCGGTGGCCGATCCTGGCGCTGCCCAGCCAACGGCCGCCGGCGAAGTTCGTGGAGGGCGGCACGGCGACGCAGTCGATCGTCAGCCCCGGCTGCATCATCTCGGGTGCGCAGGTCGTCGGGTCGGTGCTGTCGCCGGACGTGGCCGTGGAGAGCGGCGCGGTGGTGCAGGACTCGGTGCTGCTGGACGGGGTCCGGATCGGCGCGGGTGCTGTGGTGCGCCGGACCATCCTGGACAAGAACGTGGTGGTGCCGCCGGGTGCGCACATCGGTGTCGATCTGGCCAGGGACCGTGAGCACTACCACGTCAGCGAGTTCGGGATCGTCGTGCTCGGCAAGGGCGCGCAGGCCATGCCCTGACCCGGCGAACTGGTTCGGCGCCCGAACCACTCGCGCGTATCGTGGTGGGTATGACCGATCCGACCGCCGTCGCGGCCGTGCGCGCGCTGGCTCGGGCGTCGCGACTCATGGAGCGGCTGTCCGGCGACCTCAACTCGGCGCAGTACCGGGTGCTGTCCTCGATCGCGTCCGGTGACGAGCGGGCGTCGCGGATCGCCGCCCGCCTCGCGCTGGGCAAGCCCACGATCAGCGCCACCGTCGACTCGCTGGTCCAACGCGGCCTGCTCACCCGCAGCGGCGCGGACGCCGACCAGCGGGTCGCGGTCCTGCGGCTCACCGACGCCGGACGGGACGTGCTGGACCGCGTCGAGTCCGACATGATCGGCCGGCTCACCGATCTCCAGGCCAGGACGCCCGGCGGCGAACAACTGCTGCCGTCACTGATCTGGCTGGGCCGGGCCATCGACGAACTGCACGCGGAACGGCAGGCGGCCCGCCGCCCGGTCGTCCGGTGAGCGCGGCCCGGCAACCAGGTTGGGTCCGCCGGCTGCTCGGCTACGTGCTGCGGCACCGGACCGACGTCGTGCTCGCCGTCACCGCGGCGATCCTGGGCAGCGCCTGCCAGGCCGGCGTGCCGCTGATCGCGCGGCAGATCGTGGACGGCGTGATCGTCAGCCGCACGTCCGCGCTGTGGCCGTGGCTGGTGCTGCTGGTCGCGGTCGGCGCGGCCACGTTCGGCTTCACCTACGTGCGCCGCTACCGGGGTGGCCGGGTCGGGCTGGCCGTGCAGTACGACCTGCGCAACGCCATGCACGACCACCTGCAGGCGATGGACATGGCCAACGTGGACCGGATGCCCACCGGCCAGCTCGTCGCCCGGTCCAACTCCGACACCACCCTGGTGCAGGGCCTGCTCAACACGATGCCGGTGCTCAGCGGCAACATCCTGCTGATGCTGCTGTCGCTGGGCATCATGCTGTACCTGGCGCCGCTGCTCGCGCTGGTCAGCATCGTGGTGGTGCCGGTGCTGTTCGTCATGTCCTACCGGATGCGCAACCGGCTGTTCCCCGCCACGTGGGACGGCCAGCAACGCGAGGGCGACCTGGCCCAGATCGTGGACGAGGACGTCAACGGCGTCCGCGTGGTCAAGGCGTTCGGCCAGGAGCAACGGGAACTCGAACGGCTGGCCGGCGCGGCCCGCGTGCTGTACGGCGCCCGGATGCGCGCGGTCCGGTTACAGGCCCGCTACCAGCCGCTGCTCCAGTCGATCCCGGTGATCGGCCAGGTCGCGATCCTCGCGCTGGGCGGCTGGCTGGCCCTGCACCACACGATCACCCTCGGCACGTTCCTGGCGTTCACCACCTACGTCGCCCAGTTCGCCGCGCCGGCCCGGCAACTGGCCGCCCTGCTCGCCGTCGGGCAGCAGGCCAGGGCCGGCGTGGAGCGGATCTTCCAACTGCTGGACCTGAAACCGGCCATCGGCGACGCCGCCGACGCCGTCGAACTGCCACCGGCACGCGGTGAGCTCACCTTCGCCGGCGTGACGTTCGGCTACGCCCGGGACGAGCCGGTGCTGCACGGCGTCGACCTGACCGTCGCGGCGGGCGAGCGGGTCGCGTTCGTCGGGCCCAGCGGCAGCGGCAAGACGACGCTGGCCATGCTGGTGGCCCGGTTCCACGACCCGGACTCGGGCGCGGTGCTGGTCGACGGCCACGACATCCGGACCGTGACGCTGCGCTCGCTGCGCCGCCAGGTCGGCTACGCCTTCGAGGACAGCTTCCTGTTCTCCGACACGGTCCGCGCCAACATCGCCTACGGCCGGCCGGACGCCACCGACGCCGAGATCGAGGCGGCGGCCAGGGCGGCGCAGGCCCACGACTTCGTCGCGGCACTGCCCGACGGCTACCACACCGTGGTCGGCGAACGGGGACTCACCCTGTCCGGCGGCCAGCGCCAGCGGATCGCGCTGGCCAGGGCGATCCTGGCCGATCCGGCGATCCTGGTCCTGGACGACGCGACCAGCGCGGTGGACGCAGGCGTCGAGGAGGCCATCCATGACGCGCTGCGCGGCGTGCTGGCCGACCGCACCACCCTGATCATCGCGCACCGCAGCTCGTCACTGCACCTGGCCGACCGTGTGGTGCTGCTCGACGAAGGGCGCGTCGCCGACGTCGGCACGCACGCCGAGCTGGTCGGGCGCAGTGCGGAATACCGGGCTCTACTGTCCGGATTGGACGAACAGAC
>DATEPR010000109.1:0-5939 GCA_035273045.1 Pseudonocardiaceae bacterium
CACCTGCTGCGCCGGGCCGCTCAGCGGGACCGGCCGCCGTTGGGTGGCCGCCCCGGCCAGTCCTGGGTAGGCGGGCGCGGTGACGGTCCGGACCGACGGCGCCGCGGTGCGGAACGCACCCTGCACGTCGTACTGGAACGCGGTGCCGGGCGCGGCGCCCTGGCCGCGCAGGTAGTGCTGGAACCAGTCGGCGATCTGCTGGCGCAGGTCCGGGCCGGGGGCGCCGCCGTCGTGCCCGCCGTCGTACCAGACGACCTTGACCAGGCCGCCGGCAGCGGTGATCTGACGGGCGTTCGCGTCGGCCTGGTCCAGGCCGAACAGGGTGTCCTGCTCGCCCTGCACCAGCAGCGTCGGGATCCTGATGTCGCGCGTGACGCTGACCGGTGAGTCGCGCCTCAGCAGTGCGATGGTCCGCTGGTCGGCCTGGCCGGTGGTGGCGATCCGCTGGTAGGCCGCGCAGACCTCGGGCAGGAACCGGCCGCACGCGCCGGAGACGGACGCCGCCGGGTCGGGTGCGGTGGTGGACGACGATGTGGTGCCGTCGGACGAGGACGTCGTCGGTGCGCCCGGGGTCGGCGCGTCGGCCTGTGGCGTGATGCCCGGTCCGCCGAGGCCGGCGCCGAAGAACACGCCGGCCCAGGACCGCTTGAACACGCCGTCCGGCGCGAACGCGCCGGCCGCCGGCGTCCCCGGAGCGGCCAGCGTGGCCGCCGCCGTGTTCGGCACGAGCGCCTGGGACAGGTCGTTGTAGGTGATCACCGGGGCGATCGCGTCCACCCTGCGGTCGGTGCCGGCGAGCATCAGCGACAGGGCGCCGCCGTACGAGCCGCCGGTCACGCCGACCCTCGGGTCGTCCGGACCGTCCTTGGTCACCTGCGGCTGCCTGGCCAGCCAGTCGATCAACTGGCGGCCGTCGGCGATCTCGTAGTCCGGCGAGTTCAGCGCGATCAGCCCGGTGCTGGCGCCGAACCCGCGAGGCGTGTACGCGAGCACCACGAAACCCTGCTGGGCCAGTTCCCGGGCCTGGTCGGCCACCGACGACTTGGTGCCACCGAAACCGGGCGAGATCAGCACGGCCGGGGCGGGCGTCCGCTCCGGGTAGTACACCGTGGCGTCCAGCCGGACGTGCTGGTCGTGCGCCGGGCCGTCGACGACGGGCAGGAACAGGTTCTGGGCCCGCACGGCCGCCGGCCGCTGCGCCGCGTGCACTCCGATCGCGACTCCCGCCACCGCGAGCACGGCGACCAGGCCCACGACGAGCCAGCGAACCCAGGCGACACGCAGAGATCGTGGCACGCCAGCGACACTACTGAGGGATCGCTGAGAAACCCTCAGCGGGCACCCGGGTTGCCGGACATATCACCCATCACCGACCCGGTCGCACCACGGTTGACCGCATACAGGAGAATGCGGGTGCGTGGAGGGGAGTACTCCCTCGCGGCGGCGCCGTCAGCACGGAACGTCGAACGTTCCCGGTTCCGCCGGTCAGCCAGGTTGCTGGCGGAGGAGACCTCCGGACGGTGGCTCGTGCCCGGATCCGGAGGTCGGAAGCGGTGAATGTCCCCCTGTGGCTGTGGTTGGTGACGGTCGTCGGCCTGCTGGTCCTCGTCGCCATCGACCTGGTCGTGGTGGACCGTCACCCGCACCGGATCTCCGTGGCGGAGGCCGGCCGCTGGGTGGCCGGCTACGTCGGCGCGGCGATCGTGTTCGGCCTGCTGGTGTGGGGCCTGGCCGGTGGCCGGTTCGCCGGTGAGTTCTTCTCCGGCTATCTCACCGAGTACTCGCTCTCGGTGGACAACCTGTTCGTCTTCCTGGTGATCATGACGGCGTTCAAGGTGCCGACGATCCACCAGCACCGGGTGCTGCTGGTCGGCATCCTCATCGCGCTGTTGCTGCGCGGCGCCCTCATCATCGCCGGTGCCGCGCTGATCAGCCGGTTCGTCGCGGTGTTCTACCTGTTCGGCGCGTTCCTGATCTACACCGCGTACCGGATCGCCAGGACCGCGGAGTCCGACGAGGACTCCGAGTACTCGGACAACGTCGTGGTCCGCCTGCTGCGCAGAGTGGTGCCGGTGACCAGGCACTACCACGGCAGCCGGTCGCTGGTGAAGGTGGACGGCCAGCGGATGATCACCCCGATGCTGGTGGTGATGATCGCGATCGGCACCACCGACCTGCTGTTCGCGCTCGACTCGATCCCCGCCGTGTTCGGCCTGACCAGGGACTCCTACCTGGTGTTCGCGGTGAACGCGTTCGCCCTGATGGGCTTGCGGCAGCTGTACTTCCTGATCGGCGGCATGCTCGAACGGCTGGTCTACCTGCGGGCCGGCCTGTCGGTGTTGCTGCTGTTCATCGGCGTGAAGCTGATCCTGGAGGTCGTCCACCAGGACTGGCAGCCGTTCCGCGGCGGCCAGCAGGGGCTGCCGGTCCCGGTGCCCGGCCCCGGCGTGTCGCTGGCGGTCGTGGCGGGCGTGCTGGGGCTCACCGTGCTCGCCAGCCTGGTCAAGGACCGGGCCGGCCGCAGGGCCGTCAGCGGTGAGGCGGGCGACAGTAGTACGCAGAGCTAAAGATTTCGAGTAGCGTGTGGCTCGTGCGTCCAGAAGACATCGAGCTCACGAACCTGCTGACCAGTCCCACGTTGCACGGTGACCTGCTCGTCGTCGCCGTGGCCCGCCCCGATTTCCGGCGCAACCATCCACGCGGCGGCCTGGTGCGGGTCCCGCTGGACGGCGGCGAGCCCGTGTACTGGACGCGGGACGCCCGCGACTCCGCGCCCACGCTGTCCCCGGACGGCCGGTGGCTGGCGTTCCTGCGGCACGTCGCGATCGACGACGGCTCGCCGCACCCGCAACTGCACGTGATGTCGACCGCCGGCGGCGAACCGGTGCGCCTCACGTCGCTGCCGGCCGGCGCCGGCAAACCGGTGTGGGCACCGGACTCCCGCCGGATCGCGTTCGCCACCCGGGTGCCCGAACCCGGCCGCTACGGCACGACCGACGACGAGTGGGGCGAGTCCCCGACGCCGGACACTGAGGCACCCCGGGTGATCACCAGGATGGACTACCACGTCGACAACGTCGGCTACCTGGTCGACCGGCGGCGCAGGCTGTTCGTGGTGGACGCCGGCCCGGTGCTGGCCGGCGGCACGGACGAACCGGAGGCCGTCGAACTGACCGACGGCCGGTGCGATGTCGGCGATCCGGCGTGGACATCGGACGGCGCGCACCTGGTGTTCGCCGCGCCCAGCGACCTCGGCGAGAAGGAAACCCTGTTCGACGACGTGTACGCGGTGCCGGCGACCGGCGGCGACGTGTTCCTGGTGGCCGTCACCGGCGGCACCGCGGCCGACGTGGTCGTCACCGACGACGGTGTCGTCGTCTACGTCGGCGCGGTGCCCGGCGACCACGGCTTCGTCGCCAACAACCACGGCCTGTGGGCCACGCTGTTCCGGCCCGGCGAGCCGTCGACGCCCAGCAGGCTGACCGACCTGGAGACCGTGGACTGCGACGGGTTGTCCGGCCCACCGGTGCCGGTCGGCGGCGACGTGCTGGTCGGCGTGCGCAACCGGGGCGCGGTCGAGTTGCGCCGGGTGCCGGTGGACGCGGCGGGCGCCACGCTGGAGCAACTGCCGGTCGTCCTGGGGCAGCACGCCGCGGTCCGCGGGTTCACCGCGGTGGACGACAAGGTCGTCGCCGTACTGTCCACTCCGGACAGTCCAGGTGAGCTGGTGCTGCGTTCCGGTGACGACACCACCACGCTCACCGACTTCACCGCGCCGCTGCGCGCCACCGGACTGCGGCCCGCGGCCGAGATCAACACCACCGCGCCGGACGGCTACCCGGTGCACGGCTGGGTCGTGCTGCCGGACGGCCCCGGCCCGCACCCGGTGCTGCTGTTCGTGCACGGCGGCCCGTTCATGTACCACGGGTGGGCGTACAACGAGGAGATCCAGGCGTACGCGTCGGCCGGCTACGCCGTCGTGCTGCCCAACCCGCGCGGCTCGGCCGGCTACGGCCAGGCCCACGGGGCGTGCGTGGTGCGCCGCCTGGGCACGGTGGACGTGGACGACGTGCTGGCCACCCTGGACGCGGCGCTGGAACTGCCCGAGTGCGACGCCAGCCAGGTCGGTGTCGCCGGCGGTTCGTACGGCGGGTTCATGACCAGTTGGCTGGCCGCGCACCACGGCGAGCGGTTCCGAGCGGCCTGGTCGGAGCGGGCGCTCAACGCGTGGGACTCGTTCCACGGCAGCTCTGACATCGGCTGGTTCTTCACCGAGGGCTACGTCGGCGACGATCCCGAGGAATGGCGCCGCACCAGCCCGCTCACCTACGCCAGCCAGGTCACCATCCCGTTCGCCGTCGTGCACTCGGAGAACGACCTGCGGTGCCCGTTCGAGCAGGGCCAGCGGATGTTCGTCGCGCTGCGGCAGGCGGGCGTGGACGCCCAGTTGGTCGTGTTCCCCGGCGAGGGCCACGAACTGACCAGGGGCGGCCGGCCGAGGCACCGGTTGCAGCGGTTCCGGATCGCGCTCGACTGGTGGGCCAGGCACCTCAAGCAGAGCTGACGGTCAGCCCAGGAGGGTGTAGTTCAGGTCGGCGCAGATCCTGGCCAACGGCATGTCCAGGCCCGGATGGTCGAGCTTGACCAGCGCGTCCGGCGACTCGGGCAGCGCGCTGCCGGCCGGCGGGTCCCACAGGCACACGGCCGGGTTGCCCGAGTCCATCGACGACCGGTACCACAGCCCGTCCAGGTCGGGGTAAGCGGCGCGGATCGCCCTGGCCCACTGCTGGGTGCGTTCCCTCGGGCCGGTGCTGATCTCCTGCGACGCGCCCGCGCGGGTCGGCCACAGCCCGGACAGGTCGAGCAACCGGAGCGTTCTGGTCGGCCGCACCACCACCAGGAACGGCCGCCGGGTCACTCTGTCCACAACGGATGTGTCCTGGAAGACCTCGGCGACGCACGTCCGCGCCGACAGTCCGAAGTAGAGCACACCTTCGCGCGGCGCATCGGTCGGCCGGCCGCGCGGGCCGGGCGGATGGGTGTCGAACCGGGCGTGCGGCAGCGGGCCGGTGCGGCGGAAGGCGTCCCACTGCTGCGGATGCCGGCCGGCGACGGTGAACACCCTGACCAGCCGGGTGGCCGGGTGCAGCGACACGATGTCGTCGTCCGGGCGTAGGAGACCCGCCAGGACGGACGGTTCCGGCGGCGGGGGGAGTCGAGCCATGCGGTGGCGGTCAGGCCGGCGTGCCGAGCATCGCGGCCAGCCGGGCCACCCGCCCCGGATCGCCACCCGCGATCAGCCACTCCCGCGGCGAGATCGCCCTGGCCCTGGCCAGCAGGTCCTCCTGCGGCGTCGTCATGAACGCCGCGACCACCAGCGCCGGTTGGTCACCGGGCAGCGCGGCGAGCACCCGCTCCAGCCCGGGCAGCACGCCGTTCTCGGTGAACTGCCAGGCCGGCAACCGCCAACCGCCCCGGTCCTTCCAGCCCGTCAACCGCCCGGCCAGCAGCCGGTGCCGGACGCGACTGCTGTCCACGCCGATGGTCCGCGCGGCCTCGGTCACGGTGAGGGCCGAGTCGTGCAGCACGGCTTCCTCGGCGACGGCCCGCGCCCTGGCGTCCGGTTCGTCCTCGCGCAGCGGACTCAGGTCGAGGCCGACCTCACGCAGGACGTCCCGCTGCTCGGCGGTGAAGGAGTCGTCCGGGTCAGGATGCGCCGGCCCGAACCGCCGCGCCGCGTCCTCGACCAACGACAGGAACCGATCCGCGTCAACCCGCAGGCCCGCCTTGGCCAGCACCGCCTCCAGCGCCACGGTCATACCGCACAGGATAGCGCGGCCGTGCGCCCTTGTGCGCCTGGTCAGCCAGAGCCAGCGTCGTGGTCCTCCAGGTGGCGGCCCGGCTTGCCGCCGGAACGCGCCTTCGCCAGCTCCTTCAGC
>DATEPR010000110.1:0-2859 GCA_035273045.1 Pseudonocardiaceae bacterium
CGCACCCCGGGCCTGCGCCGCGAGGAGGTCGCGCAGCTCGCCGGCGTGGGTGTGACCTGGTACACGTGGCTGGAGCAGGGCAGGGACATCCACGCCTCGGAACAGGTGCTGGCCGCGATCGCCACCACCCTGCGGCTGGACCCCTTCGAGCGCGTCCACCTCTACACCCTGGCCGGCCAGCCGGAGCCGCCGATCGAACGCGACTGCCGCGCGATCAACGACACCATGTTGGTGATGCTGCGCCAGTTGGAGCCGATCCCGGCGTCGGTGAGCAACGCGCGGTTCGACATCCTGGCCCGCAACCGCACCTACGACCGGATGGTCGGCGGGCTGGACGCGATCCCGTTCGAGGACCGCAACTCGCTGGTCCAGTCGTTCACCAATCCGCAGTGGCGGGCGCGGATCGTCGACTGGGAGGACAACGGGCCGCGCATGGTGGCGCAGTTCCGGGCGAACATGGCCCAGCACGTGACGGAGCAGAACTGGAAGTGCCTGGTCAAGCGGCTGCGCCAGGAGTCGGCCGAGTTCGAGCGGCTGTGGAACCAGCACGACGTGCGGGCACCGGAGAACTTCACGAAGCGCTACCTGAATCCCGAGGTCGGGCTGCTTCGGTTGGAGTACACGCAGCTGTGGCTCGGGCCGCGGTCGGAGATCAAGCTCACCACGTACACCCCGGCCGACGACGACACCTGGGAGAAGGTGCGGACGCTCCAGGAGCTCGCCGAACTGTGACCCCCCGGAGTTCGACGTTCCGCTTGACCCGAACGGCTGACAACCGATAGACACGCCGGGTGCTCGCTCGCTTTGGCGGGCAGGGCCGGGTGGTCCTAGGGGCGATGCTCGGCGCTGTGGTCGCCGCTCTCAGCAGTGTCATCGTGCTCACCGCTCCGGACGGCGCCGCCGCACACGAGTACGAGGTGCTGCCGCAGGCGATGAGTGGCGTGTCGGCGGCCGCCGGCCAGCTCTCCGCGGTGCCGTACGCGGGCGCGGCAGCCGCCGGCGTGGCACCGACGACCACGTCGACGACCACGTCGACCACCCCACTGGTCCCCACGCTGACCACCACACCACCGCCGGTCACCACGCCGCCACCCACGAAGACCGTCACCACCACGACGGCGCCGACGACCACGCCGCCACGGGTCACGACGACGTTCCCGACCGAAACGTTCCCCACCTTCCCGACCGGCTGCCACCATCGCCACCGCCGGTTCTGCTGACCACGCGGAGCCGTTGCCCGCCAACGGAATCACCGCCGTCGGCAGTGGACTCCCGGACACTTCGGCGACGCGCGGGTAGTGTTGGGGCGCTATGGCGATCAGCGTTTTCGACCTGTTCAGCATCGGCATCGGCCCGTCCAGTTCGCATACCGTCGGGCCGATGCGGGCGGCCCGCCGGTTCGTCACCGGCCTCGCGGCCGACGGCGTGCTGGCCGGCACCGCGCGGCTGAAGGTGGAACTGTTCGGGTCACTCGGCGCGACCGGGCACGGCCACGGGAGCGAGAACGCGGTCCTGTTGGGCCTGTGCGGCGCCGACCCGCGCACGGTCGACACCGACACCATCGGCGACCGCGTCGCCGAGATCCGCCACCGGCGGGCCGTCGCCGTGCTCGGCGAGCACGACGTGGCCTTCGACCCCGACCACGACCTGGTCCTGCACCGCCGCCGGTCACTGCCCACGCACCCGAACGGCATGGTCTTCACCGCGCTGGACGCCGAGGGCGACGTGCTGCGGTCCCGCACCTATTACTCGGTGGGCGGCGGTTTCGTCGTCGACGAGTCCGCCGTGGGCGCCGACCGGATCAAGCCGGACGACACGACGCTGCCCTACCCGTTCACCACGGCCGCCGAACTGCTGGCCGCCTGTGCCGCCGCCGAGTTGCCGGTGAGCGGCGTGATGCTGGCCAACGAGCGGACCTGGCGCGGCCAGGCGGACATCGACGCAGGGCTGGCCGAGATCTGGCAGGCCATGCGGGAGTGCGTGCAGCGCGGCTGCACCAGGGACGGCACGCTGCCCGGCGGCCTGAAGGTGCGCCGCAGGGCCGCCGAACTCCACCGGACGCTGGCCGCCGAGCACTACGCCACCGATCCGTTGCGGGTGCTGGACTGGGTGAGCCTGTTCGCGCTGGCGGTGAACGAGGAGAACGCGTCCGGCGGCCGCGTGGTCACCGCGCCCACGAACGGCGCCGCCGGGATCGTGCCCGCGGTGCTGCACTACTACTGGCGGTTCGTGCCCGGCGCCTCCGACGCCGGTGTCGCGCGATTCCTGCTGACCGCCGGGGCGATCGGGGTGCTGTTCAAGGAGAACGCCTCCATCTCCGGTGCCGAGGTCGGCTGTCAGGGCGAGGTCGGCTCGGCGTGCTCGATGGCCGCGGCCGGCCTGTGCGAGGTGCTGGGCGGCACGCCGGCCCAGGTGGAGAACGCCGCCGAGATCGCGATGGAGCACAACCTCGGGCTGACGTGCGACCCGGTCGGCGGGCTGGTGCAGATCCCGTGCATCGAACGCAACGCGCTGGCGTCGATCAAGGCGATCAGCGCGGCCCGCATGGCGCTGCGCGGCGACGGCAGGCACTTCGTGTCGCTGGACAAGGTCATCAAGACCATGCGCGAGACCGGCGCCGACATGAAGGTCAAGTACAAGGAGACGGCCCGCGGCGGCCTCGCGGTGAACGTCGTCGAGTGCTGACCCGACTATTCGCCTTGCTACCCAACCGGGTGGCCGATTGCCGCCCATGGAACCGTTCACGTAGCGTGTCCGTCCGGCTACTGGAAACAGTGGCCGAATGGCATGATGGGGGACGGACCATGCTGGCTTTCCAGGGCATCACCGAGGCGGTGGACGGCATAGTGGCGGCTGCGG
>DATEPR010000111.1:0-2584 GCA_035273045.1 Pseudonocardiaceae bacterium
GGGTGCTGCAGGCGGGGCCGAGCAGGGCGATGAACTGGTACTCCACCACCGGCACCGGTGGCGTCAGCCCGGCCGGGGTGCGCGGCGACGACAGCGACGCGATGAACGGCAACGCCGTCATGTTCGACACCGGCAAGATCCTCACCGTGGGCGGGGCGCCCAGTTACGAGAACAACAACGCCACCGCGAACGCGTACGTGCTGACCATCGACGGCACCACGGTGACCACCCGCAAGGTGGCGCCGATGGCCAACACCCGGGCGTTCCACAACAGCGTGGTGCTGCCGGACGGGAAGGTGGCCGTCTTCGGCGGACAGAACTATCCGGTTCCGTTCTCCGACAACACCGCGGTGCTCAGCGCCGAACTGTTCGACCCGGCCAGCGGGTCGTTCACCCCGATGTCACCGGCGGCGATCCCGCGTACGTATCACAGCGTCGCCCTGCTGATGCCGGACGCCCGGGTCTTCACCGGCGGCGGCGGGCTCTGCGGCACCGGGTGCGCCACCAACCACTTCGACGCGGAGATCTTCACCCCGCCGTACCTGCTCACCGAGGACGGCCGGCCGGCGCCGCGACCGGCCATCACGGCAGCGCCGGCCACCGCCGCCAACGGCGCGACCATCACGATCGGTACGGACAAGGCGGTCACCTCGTTCGCCATCGTGCGGATGGGCACCGCCACCCACAGCGTCGACACCGACCAACGGCGGCTGTCACTGAGCCCGACCGCGGTGACCGGCGGATACCGGGTGACCATCCCCGCCGACCCGGGTGTGGCGCTGCCGGGTTACTGGATGCTGTTCGCGATGGACGCGAAGGGCGTGCCGAGCGTCGCGAAGACGATCCGCATCGGCTGATCGCCTGCGTAGAACCGGGGCCTGTCGCCACGCTGCGACAGGCCCCGGTCTCGTCTCGGATCAGCCCCAGTACGCCGACGACCAGTCGTCGCTGGACCAGTACCGTCCGGACCAGGTGCCGGCGGACCAGGCGCGTCCGCTCCAGGCGCGACCGGTCCAGGCCGGGTCGCTCCAGTTGGCGGTGCCGCCCCAGGAGCCGCCGGACCAGGTGGCCGCGCCCCACGTCTTGGAGGCGAAGGAGGTGCCGGTCCAGCCGTCGGCGGCCATCCGGTAGCCCATCCAGGTGCCGCCGGACCACGTGGTCTGCGCCTTCGCCTTGGTCGACCACGCCGTCGCGTCGAACGGGCCGAAGATGGAGTTCTGGCCGGTCAGCGTCACGTTGTTGGCGACCACGTGGCTGGAGCCGCGGGTGGCCTCCAGCAAGCCGGTGCCGTCGGAGACCGTCGGGACGTACGGCGACTGCGCGATGGCGGTCAGCGCGGTGTTCACGTTGAGCTGATTGGCGCCCTGCGCGAGGCTGGTCTGCTGCGGCAGGTAGGTGCCCTGGGCCAGGACGCTCTTCAGTTGTGCCGGGGTCAGCGTCGGCCGGGCCTGCAGCACCAGGGCGGCGGCGGCCGCCGTCACCGCGGCGGCCTGGGACGTGCCGCTGCCGCGGAACAGGGTCTCACCCATCCGGGCGGTCGAGAACGCGTTGTCGATGTTGGAGCCGGGGACCCGCAGCGACGCGATCGAGGTGCCCGGGGCCACCACGTCGAGCGGCCGGCCGTTGGTGGACGTGTTGGTGAACGTGGCCAGCGTGTCGTCGCCGGGAGCAGTGGTGCCGTTCGGGGCCGTGGCGCCGACCGACACGGCGAAGTAGTCGGCCGCCGGCTGGGTCAGCTTGCCGTAGTTGTTCCCCTGGTTTCCGGCCGCGGCGACGACCGTGATGCCGGCGTTGACCGCCTGCTGCACGGCCAGCGACATCGGGTCGTTCCAGACGTCGGGGTTGCCGCCCGTACCGTACGAGAGGCTGATGATTTTGATCGGGTTTGCCGAGTCGTAGTTGCGGTTCTTGACCACCCAGTCGATCGCGGCGATCATCTGCGTCACGTCGACGGCGCCGTTGGCCGTGCCCACCTTGATCGAGGTGAGCTTGGCGCCCGGCGCGAGACCCTTGGTGCCGGTCGCCGTGTCGTTGCCGACGATGATGCCGGCCATGTGCGTGCCGTGGCCGTAGGTGTCGAGGTAGCGCAGGCTGGAGCTCTGCGACTCGAACGACAGGTCGGGGCCGTTCACCACCTGCGAGGCCGGGATGCCCGGGACCGGGGCGATGCCGGTGTCGATCAGCGCGATGCCGACGCCCTTGCCGGTCAGGGTCGCCGCGGTGCCGGTGTCGGCACCGATCGTGGTCCGGACCTGGGCCAGAGTGGTCGCCGCCGACGTGGTGGCGCCGCTGAGCCACTTGCCCGACCAGCCGCTGGCGGCGCCGGTGTGGGCGGGTGCCGCCGTGCTGAGCGCCGGGGTCGTTCCGGCAACCAGCGCGAGCGGAAGGATTCCGCCGGCCACCGCCGCGGTGGCCAGGCGAGCCCCGTGGGGGACGGGGATACGAGCACGCATGGAATGCGCCTCCTTGTGGGTCGTTCCGGGCGAGTTTCACCCGGCTCGCAACCGAGAATGCACTCATAAATCGGAAATGTCTTCGGCTCTGCGCCGGGATGAGCGGGTCCGCCACCTGATCGGAACCGAAG
>DATEPR010000112.1:0-8999 GCA_035273045.1 Pseudonocardiaceae bacterium
GCACGGCCAGCAGCCCCCACAGGGCCAGCGTCGGGCGCCAGCCGGCATGGGTGACGCGGGTGAGCGGGACGGTGACACCGGCGGCAAGTGCCGCTCCGACGGCCAGCGACATCGAGTACAGCCCGGTCATCAGGCCCGCCCGGGAGCCGAAGTCCCGCTTGATCAGTCCGGGCAGCAGCACGTTGGCCACCGCGATGCCCGCGCCGATCACGACCGTGCCGGCGAGCAGTGCCACCGTGGCCGGGACCAGGCGCAACGCGGTCCCGGCGCAGATCGCCACCATGGCCGCGAGCAGCACCGTCTCCATGCCGAACCGGCGGCCCAGGCGCGGCGCGAACGGCGACAGCAGGCCGAAACAGAGCAGCGGCAGCGTGGTGAGCAGGCCGGCCACCGCGGTCGACATCCCGGTGTCGCGCCGGATGGTCTCCAGGATCGGGGACACCGCGACGATCGACGCCCGCAGGTTGAGCGCCAGCACCACCACGCCGACGGCGAGGAGCACACCGGCCGGTGGCCGAGACTGGCCGTCTCGCACCACGGTGTCGGTGCTCCGATCCGTCGCCATGCCGGCGCTCCCTCGCTGTGGCGGTCATCCGGGCTTGTGACTATCGCACGGCCGGGCGCGGACTCCCCTGGCCTCAGCCCACGCTCTGCCGGTCGGGCTCGATGAGCAGGGCCACCCGCTCCTCGTCGCGCGGGTAGGGGACGCCGATGTACTTGGTGGCGATCCGGTCGACGATCGCCCAGCCGGCGTCACCGTCGATCCACTCGACGACCCGTCCACGGACGATGACCGGCTGGAACGGGTTGTCCACCTCGGTCAGGGAGAGCGCGACCCGCGGGTCGCGCCGCAGGTTGCGGGCCTTGCGGGAGTCCGGTCCGGTGATGACCGCGATCCGGTCGCCGTGGGTGCCGATCCAGACCGGTACCGAGTGCGGACCGCCGTCGGGCAGGACGCTGGCGAGGTGGGCGATCGTGGTGCCGTCGAGCACGCGGCGCACGGCCGAGTCGAGTGTCATGGTCATGTCCCTACCGTTCGATCTCGTAGTGCAGGTGGGTCACGCCGGGCGCCGGCACGGCTTCGACCAGCCGCAGGCGCACGTGTCCGGGAATGGCCTGGAAGAACGGCCTGCCGCCGCCGAGCAGGACCGGCACCTGGTGCAGGATCACCTCGTCGACGAGGCCCGCCCGCAACGCCTCGGTCACGGCGCCGCCGCCCATGACGGCGACGTCCTTGTCGCCGGCGGCCTCGCGGGCCGCCGCGATCGCGTCCTCGATGCCGGTGGTGACGAGGGTCTGCCGCTCGGTCAGTTCGGGCGCGGGCCGGTGGCTGAGCAGGAACAGCCGGGCGTTCGGGTGCGGACTGCCGCCGCCGAACCGGTCGGAGTCCTCGTAGGTGTTGCGTCCGGCCACGACGGCGCCGATCCGTCCGGCGAGTGCGTCGAAGATCCGCGCGCTGGGCTCGCTCAGCTTGAATCCGTCGAACACCTGGCTCGGCGTGTCGCCGTCGAAGTACCAGTCGAACAGCGTGGTCCCGTCGCCGAGGCCACGCCCGGCACCGGGTCCGCGGCCGGTGATGTACCCGTCGACCGACACCGCGTGGGCGCTGATGACCTTGCCCATCTCCGTCGTCCTTCCCTGAGTTCCTTCAAGAGACCCCATGACGGTAGCAGGCAGAGTTCCTTGAGGGAACCCCAAATGTTAGACTGGGTTCATGCAGCGCACGAACTTCGGTGAGATGGCGTGCTCGATCGCCCGCACGCTCGACGTGATCGGGGAGCCGTGGTCGCCGCTGATCCTGCGGGACGTGTGGGTCGGGTTCAACCGGTTCGACCAGCTCCAGGCCGATCTCGGCATCTCCCGCAAGGTCCTCACCGAACGGCTGGACTACCTGGTCGAGCGCGGCATTCTCCGGCGCGAGCCCTACGACCGCCGGCCCCGCTACGAGTACCACCTGACCGAGCGGGGCATCGAGCTGCTCGACCTGCTCATCGTCATGGTCGGCTGGGGCGACAAGTGGCTCGCCGGCGAGGCCGGCCCGCCGGTGCTCTACCGCCATCACGCCTGCGGCGAGATCAGCAACGCCGACCTGCGGTGCGCCCACTGCGGCCAGCCGATGCACGCGGGCGACGTCGACCCGCTGCCCGGCCCTGGCGCGGCCGTATGACGGCGGCCGGCGTGTTCGACTACGACGCCGAACTGCGGCGTTACCAGTCGCGGCTGCGTCAGGCCATCGACGTGCGACCCGACGACAGCGTCCTGGACATCGGCTGCGGCGCCGGCCTGACCACCCGCGAGGCCGCCAGGCTCGCGGTCCGGGGCAGCGCACTCGGCGTCGACACGTCGCCGGCGATGGTGGCGCGCGCTCGCCAGCTCGCCGCTGCCGAGGACGTCCGCAACGTGCGCTTCGAACAGGCGGACGCGCAGGTCCACCCGTTCCCGCGGGCGCGGTTCACCCTCGCGATCAGCCGGTTCGGCACGATGTTCTTCACCGATCCGGTGCGGGCGTTCACCAACATCGGCCGCGCGCTGCGGCCCGGCGCGCGGTTCGTGCAACTGGTGTGGCAGGACGGCGACCGGCAGGAATGGGTGACCACGATCCAGCGGGCACTCGGCGGCAACACCCCGCCACCGGACCCGTTCTCCCTGGCCGACCCGGCGACGGTGGCCGGCGTCCTGACGACGGCGGGGTTCACCGACGTCACCGTCACCGACGTGCGCGAACCCGTCTACTACGGCCCCGACCCGGCCGCCGCCGTCGACGCGGTGCGCGTGTTGCGGATGGTGAGCGATGTGCTCGGCACGCTCGACGCCGGCGAAGCCGAGGCGGCACTGGACCGGCTGCGCTCCGCCATGGCCGCGCACCACACCGGTGGCGGCGTGTGGTTCGACTCGCGCGCCTGGCTCGTCACGGCCCGCCGGGAATCATCCACACAGGACTGATCTCAGTCGTTGTCGTTGAACAACGGCGACGGCCGGTTCACACAGCCGATCGGCACGAAACCCCAGCCCAGCGCCGGATCGCGGACCACGGCGGCCAGGCCGTCCAGCGTCGTGAACCGGTACGCGACCTTTCCGCTCACCGCACCGGCGGGGTTCGCCCAGTGGCCGCCGTTCGCGCCACCCGCGAAATCGGTGCCCACGAAGTAGTTGTAGAACAACGTGCAGCCGTTGGTCGTGGCCGACGTGCCGTCGGTGGCCTGGTGGGCGAGCGCGTTGAAGTCCTTGCCGACGGTGAGCCGGTGCGCCAGGTTGGCCATCGTCGTCGTGGAGCACGAGTCGGCGACCGTGCCGACCAGGGCGCCCATCGAGCCCGGCAGGACCCAGCCGCACATGTCCGGATTGAACGCGCGGCCGAAGTGCCAGTTGGCCGAGTCGGTCACCTCGTCGTCGAACGTGGTGCCCGGCATCGCCCGGCCGATGTAGTAGCCGTTGTCCTTGTTGGTGATCCAGCTACCGCCACCGATGACCGGCGCGCCGGTGGACGGCGAGTTGGCGGTGACGATGGAATGCCGGGTGCCCGCGGCGGCCGGGCCGGCGGCCAGCACGCTCGCCAGCACGGCGGCGATGACGCCGACGAGCAGCGGAATCCTGTTGTGCCGCATCGACTCTCCCCTCGTCCCGGGACGAGGGTAGGGAGGCCGCCGCGCGGTGACAACCAGACGTCGTTCACAGTGATCGTTCGGCGCGACTGTGGGATACCTCATCAATTCAGTTAACAATTCAGATCGGTATGTGATTGACCGCAGCGCAGATACATGTATGCCCGGGAATACATCTTCACCCATTTGGCGGCCCGCGGAAATCAGGATGGCAGGTCAAAATGTCTCGGGCACAGCCATGGACGGAAAGGGCTTCGCATGGGGGTCGGCGGGCGTTAGGCCCTAACCATTTGACAGACCACATGCAAGGAAGAACCTCATGCCCAGTCCGCTGGAGCGGTACCGCCTGTTCGCCACGACGGACCTCGACTGCGCGCGCAACTCGGTAGGCCGCATCTTCACCGACCATCAACTTGAGTTGCTTGAGCCGAAAGCCCAGCTCAAGGCGCGGATGAACTCCCGGCGGCTCCAGGACACCACGCTCAACTTTCTCAGCTACGGTGCCCGCATCCGCGTCAAGCCGGAGCAGTTGGACACGTTCTATCTGGTGCAGATTCCATTATCCGGAAGAGCGGAAATTCGTTGTGGCGCCGAACACGTCTACAGTCAGCTCGGCAGTGCTCCGGTCATCTCGCCGACCGAGCCGCTGCTGATGCACTGGTCGGCGGACTGCGCCCAACTGCTCGCCCGCATCGAGCGGCCCGCCCTGGAAAGCCGCCTGTCCGATCTCATCGACGAGCCCCTGCGCGAGCCACTGCGGTTCACCGCCGAGATGAACGTCAACGCAGGTCAGGGGCTGTCCTGGCGGCGCCTGCTTGAGGCCGCCGTCGCCGATCTCGACGGGCCCGCGCTGCTGACGGAGCATCCGCTCGTCGCCCACGACTTCGAGCAGACCCTGATGACCGCGTTGCTGCTGGCGCAGACCAGCAACTACACGGACAAGATCCAGGACGCCGTCAACGACGTCGGCGGGCGCGTGCTGTCCCGCGCCGCCCGCATCGCGGTCGACTGGATCGAGAACCACCCCGAGTACGAGCACACCACGGCCAGCCTGGCCCGGTCGGCCGGCGTCAGCGAGCGGACGCTGCAGATCACCTTTCGCAACGAACTGGACATGCCGCCCACGGACTACCTGCGGGACGTCCGGCTGCGCCGGGTGCACGAGGACCTGCGGGCGGCGGACCCGGGCAGCGTGACCGTCGCCGAAGTGGCCGCGCGGTGGGGCTTCCTGCATCTGGGCCACTTCTCCGCCCGGTACAGCCGCAAATTCGGCGAGCCGCCGTCCCACACGCTCCGCCGGTCCGGCTGATGAGGACGCCGGCATCGATCTTCGCCAACTGGATCAAAGCATTCGCTTCCTGGACTTCCTGGCCGGATCAACGGCCGGCAACATGGATTCTTGCTGGTCCGCGAGCTAAATGCCTGACGAGTCTGGAGATGACGTCCGGGTGATTGACTATACGACTCAGTCAAAACTTCGGGACGAGTATCTACAACGACTCAGGGACCTGGTGCTCGAACACGGAGTCGACGGATTGACCACCGACCGGATCAGCGCCTACCTGAAATGTTCCAAGGCAACCCTCTACACCATCTGGAGTCACAAGGACCATCTGCTCTCCGATGTGGTCGAAAGCCTCCTGTGTGACATCGAGGAAGAATCCAGGGACCGTGCCGATCGCGTGCGCGATCCGGCCGCGAAGGTGTCGGAATACCTGACCGTTCGCGCCGCCGGCCTCCGGGTGATCGACGATCGTTGCCGGCGCGGCGCCGCGACCAACCCGGGCGTCCGGCAGGCGTACGCGACGGCACAGGAGGCGAGTTCGCACTGGCTGGCCGCCTACCTGCGGCACGCCGTCGAGAACGGCTCGTTTCGTGAGGTGGACACCAGGTTCGTCGAAGGCGTCACGGCATTTCTCAGTGAGCGAATACGATCCGGCGAGTTGCCGAGGCGGGCCGGCGTCAGCGCGGCGACCGCGAATCAGGAACTCACCTCGCTGATCGTGTCCGCGCTGACCAACAAGGACTAGGGCGAAAGCCCCCATCACCACCCGCACAGCCGGGGCGGTCACGCCTGCGCTGCGCCGTGGAGAGGAAATCATGACAGAACATCGCGTGGGAGAAGTGTGCGTTCGTGCCGATGGGCACGTGGTCTACGCGTTGATCGACCGGCCCGCCGTGCGCAACGCCATCGACGACGACGTCGTGACCGGCCTCGCGGCAGCCGTCGACCTGGCGGAGCGGCGGCGGGCGCGGGTGCTCGTCGTGCGCGGAGCGGGTGGCACGTTCTGTGCCGGCGCGGATCTGGTGTTGCTGGACCGGATGCGCCGGGACCCGAGCCGGGTGGAGCGGTTCATGGCGCGGCTGGGCGGTGTTCTCGGCCGCATCGAGCACGGCCCGTTCGCGTCGATGGCCGTGGTCGAGGGCTACGCCGTCGCGGGCGGCTGCGAGTTGCTGCTCGCCTGTGACGTCGCCGTCGCCACCACGACGGCCAGGATCGGCGACCGCCACGTCGAGTACGGCCTGGTGCCGGCGGCCGGCGGCTCGGTCCGGCTGTCCCGTCAACTGACCAAGGCGCGGGCCAACTACCTGCTGCTGTCCGGCGAGTTGCTGTCCGGTGACGAGGCCGCGCGCTGGGGCCTGGTCACCGTCGCGGTGCCGCCGGACCACATCGAGGCGGCGGTGGCCGGGATCACGGCCCGGCTCGCCAGCCGGAGCACCGACGCCATCGCCACGGTGAAACACATGCTCGACAACTCCGGCCGGCTTCCGCAGTCGGCGGCGCTGGACCGGGAACGCGCGCTGTTCACCGAACACGTCGCGTCGCCCGACTGCCGTTCCGGCCTGGCGGCGTTCCGCGACCGGCGGGTGCCGTCGTTCAGCTAGCCAATCACCAGAAGGGAAACCACATCCGTGGGTATCGCCATCCTCGGAACCGGCTCCTACGTGCCCGATTCGGTGCTCACCAGCGCCGAACTCGGTGCCCGTCTCGGTGTCGGCGAGAAGTGGATCATCGACAAGACACGCATCCGTGAGCGACGGGTCGCGGCGGCCGGTGAGGCGACGTCGGACATGGCCGCGCACGCCGCCCGCAGAGCCATGGCCGCCGCCGGCGTCGCGGCGGCGGACGTCGACATCGTGCTGGTGGCGACGTCGACGCCGGACCAGCCGATGCCCGCGACGGCGTGCGCGGTGCAGGCGCGGATCGGGGCGAGCAGGGCCGCCGCGTTCGACCTGGACGCCGTGTGCTCCGGCTTCCTCTACGCCCTGGTGACCGCCCGTGGGCTGCTCGCCATGGACGACGAGGCGCGCACCGCGCTGGTGATCGGCGCCGACACCTACTCGCGCATCCTCGACTACGACGACCGGCGCACCGCCGTCCTGTTCGGCGACGGCGCGGGCGCCGTGGTGTTGGGCAAGACCGCGTCCGGTGACGGTGTCCTGTCCACCGTCCTGGGCTCCGACGGCACCAAGCAGGACCTGGTGCGGATCCCCGCCGGTGGCAGCCGCCAGCCGGCCAGCGAGGCCACCCTCGCCGCGGGCGAGCACTACTTCGCCATGCGCGGCCGGGAGGTGCGCGACCTGGCCGCGCGGGTGCTGCCCGACCTGGTCGAACGGGTGCTGAAGGCGGCGGGGCTGGACCTGTCCGACGTCGACCTGCTCGTGCCGCACCAGGCCAACGGGGTGATGCTGGAGGACCTGGCCGACGTGCTGGGCCTGCGGCCGGACCAGATGCACCTGACCGTGGCCAGCCTCGGCAACACCGGTGCGGCGTCGGTGCCGATCACGCTGGACGACGCGGTGCGTTCCGGGCGGATCCGGGACAACGACGTCGTCGTCCTCGTCGCGTTCGGCGGCGGGATGACCTGGGGCGGCGCCGCGTGCCGCTGGACCGGTGGCGTTCCGGTCCTGGAGTCGTGATGGCCGGCCGGACCCAGGACATGGTCGACCGGGTCGTCGTGATCACCGGGGCCAGCCGGGGCATCGGGGAACTGCTGGCCGAGTCGTTCTCCGCGGCGGGCGCGTCGCTGGGCCTGCTGGCCAGGGACGAGGCGGCGATCAAGGAACTGGCCGACCGGGTGGCCGAACCAGCGGTCGCGGTCGCCTGTGACGTTTCCGACGAGGACTCGGTGACCGGCGCGTTCGCCCAGTTGGCCGACCGGCTCGGCCGGATCGACTCGGTCGTCGCCAACGCCGGCATCGCGCCGAGTTCCGGCCGCGCCCACACCGTCGACCCGGACACCTGGCGGTCCATTGTGGACGTCAACCTGACGGGCACCTTCCTCACCGCGCGGGCCGCGTACCCCTACCTGGCCGCGTCCGGGTGGGGACGGCTCGTGCTCACCTCGTCGGTGATGGCCACGCTCCCCCGCCGCGGCGTCGCCGCGTACGCCGCGTCCAAGGCCGGCATCGAAGGGTTGGCCAGGGCGCTGGCCGCCGACTGGGCCGGTGACGGGATCACCGTCAACGCCGTCGCGCCCGGCTTCTTCGACGTGGGCATGGGCACCGCGTTCCACGAGTCGGAGCGGCTGCGCCAGCAGGTGTCGTCCCGCACGCCGCTGGCCCGGTTCGGTGGCGCGGCCGAACTGGCCGGTGTGGTCCAGTTCCTGGCCGGCGAGTCCAGCGGCTACGTGACCGGGCAGGTGCTGGCCGTCAACGGAGGATACGGACTTGGTTGAGCGAACGACGTCGCCGCCGAGTCAGGTCGCCGCGCGGCCGAACCCGGTGCGGCGGCACCTTCCCGTGGTGTTGGGCGTCGTCGGGCTGGCGCAGTTGCTCGTGGTCGTCGACACGACCATCGTCAACATCGCGCTGCCCTCGGCGCGGCAGGAACTCGGCATGTCCGAGACGGCGGCCCAGTGGACGCTGACCGCCTACACCCTGGCGTTCGGCGGCCTGCTGCTGCTCGGTGGCCGGCTGGCCGACCGGTGGGGGCGGCGCAAAGCCCTCATCACCGGTGCGCTCGGGTTCGCGTGCGCGTCCTGCCTCGGCGGAACGGCCGGTGACGCTGCCGTGCTGATCACCGCCCGCGCCGCGCAGGGCGTCTTCGCGGCGCTGCTGGCTCCCGCCACCCTGTCCATCCTGGCCGTGACCTTCACCGAACCGGCCGACCGCGTGCGCGCGTACAGCGCGCTGAGCGCGATCGCCATGTCGGGGTCGGCGGTCGGCCTGCTGGCCGGCGGGGCGCTCGCCCAGTTCCTCGACTGGCGCTGGTGCCTGCTGGTCAACCTGCCGCCCGCCGTGGCGACGGCCGTGGGCGCCAAGGTGTCGCTGCCGGCCATGGCCGGTGACAGCCGGTCGCGGCTGGACTGGACGAGCGCCGCCGTCGGCGGCGGTGGGGTCGCGGTGCTCGCCTACGCGCTGTCCGGCGCGACCGCGGCCGGCGCCGCGCCGCGG
>DATEPR010000113.1:0-3571 GCA_035273045.1 Pseudonocardiaceae bacterium
AGGCCGGCGTCGACCGGATCGAGGCCGACGAGCGGGACCACGCCGAACCGGCCGGCTCCGGCGCCTACCGGGCGCTGCACCGCGACGTGCTGACCGTGCAGCGGGTCGAACTGGACCAGCTGTTCGAGTCCGGCGCGATCAGCGACGCCACCCGGCGGCGGGTCCGTCGCGGCCTGGACCTGGAGGACGCCGGCCTGGGCGACGACCCGTGACCGGGTGGCCGGACCATAGGATCGCCATGTGCCGACACCGCGCCCGCGGCGGTTCGTGGTCTGTGGGGACAACCCGCTCGCCTACCGTCTGGTGAACGAACTGGTCACTCGCTTCGGCGCCGAGGTCACCGTGGTGCTGCCGAGGGCGGACCGCAACCAGGGGCCGCTGCTGGGCCAACTGCCCGGCGTGCGGATCGTCGAGGCGGCGGTACTGGACGACGCGACGCTGCGCAAGGCCGGTGTCGGCCAGGCGCGGGCGCTGGCCCTGGTCGACCAGGACGACGTCGGCAATATCCATGCCGCGCTGCGGGCCGGCGACCTCAACCCGGACATCCGCCTGGTGATCCGGATGTTCAACACCAGCCTCGGGTTCCGCATCCGGACGCTGTTCACCGACTGTGCGGTGCTGTCCGACTCGGCGATGGCGGCGCCCTCGTTCGTCGCGGCGGCGCTGGGCGAGCTGGCGCCCAACCACGTCCGCCTGCCCGGCCAGACCCTGTACGTCGCGCAGCGCACCGACGTGCCGGACAGCCGGGTGGTGTGCGGGCTGGCCGACACGTCCGGCGGCACCATCCGGCTGCTGCCCGGTGATCAGGACAGCGCCGACCTGGTGCTCGCCCTGGCTGAGGGCGGCCCGGCCGGCTCGCCCACCGGGCACCGCCGTGGGCGCTGGTCGACCGGTTGGCGCCGGGCGCGGGTGCTGCTGGGCAGCGCGCTGGTGCGGCTGGTGGTCGCCCTGGTGCTGCTGATCCTGCTCGGCTTCGTGCTGATGGCCACGGTCGGCCACGCCGGCTGGGGCGGCGCGCTGTACCAGACGCTGCTGGACGCGGCGGGTGACGCGGTGCCGGACCGCGCGTTGCCGGTGTCCGGCCGGGTGCTCCAGTTGGTCGTCACGCTGTCCGGCCTGGCGTTGATCCCGGTGGCCACGGCCGTCGTGGTGGACGGCCTGGTCCGTGCCCGGCTGGCCGATCCGGGTCCGGATCCGGCGCTGTTCGGCGACCACGTGGTGGTGGTCGGGCTGGGCAACGTCGGCACCAGGGTGGTGGCGCAGCTGCACGACCTGGGCGTGTGGGTGATCTGCGTGGACGCGGACGAGAACGCCCGCGGTGTGTCGCTGGCCCGCAGGCTGGGCGTGCCCGTGGTGTTCGGCGACGCCAGCCGGGAGGACACCATGCGGGCGGTGTCGGTGGCCGACGCCCGCGCGCTGTTGCTGCTGACCAGCAGCGACGTGGCCAACCTTGAGGCGGCGCTGCTGGGCAGGGCCAGCCGCGCGGACCTGCGGGTGGTGCTGCGCCTGTTCGACGACGACCTGGCCGAGCGGGTGGAGCGCGGTCTCGGGTTCGCCATCTCGCGCAGCGTGTCCCGGCTGGCCGCGGCGTCGTTCGCGGCGGCCATGGTGGAGCGGCAGGTGATCGGCACCATGTCGATCGGGCGGTCGGCGCTGATGATCGCCGAGGTGCCGGTGGTGGCCGGGTCGCCGTTGGACGGCCAGCCGGTGGCCGAGGCGAACGAACCGGCCCAGGCGCGGGTGATCGCCCTGGGCCACCCCGGCGTCGGGCGGCTGAACTGGCGGCCGGCGCCGGAGTACGAGCTGCGGGCGCGGGACCGGCTCACCGTCGTGGCGACCCGCGCCGGACTCGGCCACCTACTCGCCAGGAGCATCCCGCCCGTGCCGCAGGAGGCCGCAGGCTGACGCCGGTGTGAACGGCGTCCCAGCCGCGACTTGCCCCGGTTGGGCGACTTGGTGCTTATACTCCGCACGGCCAGGAACCCGGCGAACCCGCTACCGCGGCGTTGCCGACTGTCCAGAATGGCCACTGGTTCCTCCGTACGATTCGATTCGCGTGGTGATGTCTCGTTGCGGTTCGGTGCACTGACCGGAATGGCGCAGCCGGTCTGTTCTTACTGGACAGTCGCACCACGAAAAGTTCTAGTTACGTCGTGATCCGGCGCACATTCCTGGATGGTGGCAATGACTGACCGCTTCTACTCGACAATGCGCATGCGCTACGTCGGGCGAGTGTTGGGCGAATGGCGGGGACGGGCCGGCCTCACCGGGGACGTCGTGGCCGAGCGTCTCAACTGGGCGCGGTCGAAGATCAGCAAACTGGAGAACGCCAGCCAGACCATCACGCCGGCGGACGTGATCAGCATGGCCGTGGTTTACGGCGTTTCCGAGGCGGAACGCGACGAACTGGTGGACGAGGTACACCATGCCAGCGAACGTGGTTGGTGGCTTTCTTACGGCGACGCGGTGACCGCCAAGCGGTTCGACCGCTACGTCGACTTCGAGTCCGAGGCCGTGTCACTGGTGAACTTCGAGATCGATCTGGTGCCCGGCCTGTTGCAGACCGAGGACTACGCCAGGGCGGTGGCGCGGGCGTTCACCCCGTCCGCCGACCAGCTCCAGATCCAACACCGGGTGGAGTTGCGCAAGCGCCGCCAGGCCAGGCTGTTCGCCGACCATCCCATCGAGTTCGACGCCGTGGTCAACGAGGTGGCGCTGCGCCAACTGGTCGGCGGCCGGGACGTGATGCGCGACCAGTTGAAACACCTGGCGCGGATCGCCCACCTGCCGAACGTGTCGATACGGATGATCCCGTTCTCGGTGGGCGCGTACCCCGCGATGGGCCGTCCGTTCGTGATCCTCAGCTTCGATCGTCCTGAGTGGTTGGATGTGGCGTACCAGGAGAACCTGAACAGCTGCATTTATGTCGAGGATCCGACAGAGGTTGCGCAATACACTGCCGGCTACACCGGCCTGTGCGAACGGGCGCTGGGCAAGGAGGAGACGCTGCTGGCGATCGACGAACTGGCCGGTGCGCTGTGAGCGGAACCTGTCGGCGGAGAGAAAGTGGACGACATGCGGGCGGATGACCTGTCGGGTGCGGTGTGGCGCAGGAGCAGTCACAGCGGCGGCGACAACGGATCCCAGTGCGTGGAGGTGGCGGTGCTCGCCGGCCGAGCGATGGTGCGCGACTCCAAGGCGGTCGCGGCATCGGTGTTGGCGTTCCCCGTCGCGGCGGTGACCGCGTTCGTCGCGGCAGCCAGGGAATGGGACATCAGGGGCGAAGCGGCCAGGTCGGCGAGCTGAGCCCGGTAGGAGGAGAGCGGAACACGGCAGGCTCACCGGTCCCGGCACGGTTCGGGGCCGGTGAGCCGTTGTTGTCGGCCGGACCGGCTTGGATGGGCGCATGGACATCCAGGAGCTGGACCGCCGGGCCGTGCGGATGAGCGCGGAACTGGTGCGGCAGGTCACACCGGACCAACTCGACCTGCCGACGCCGTGCGCCGAGTGGGACCTGCGCGCACTGCTGGCCCACATGACCGTGCAGCACCTCGGCTTCGCCAGGGCGGTC
>DATEPR010000114.1:0-7414 GCA_035273045.1 Pseudonocardiaceae bacterium
CCCGAGGGTTCCGCGTCCGCCGGTGACTGCGCCGGCCACGCCTACGGCGACATGCAGGTGTGGCTGGCGGCGCACCCGTGCACCGGCCTGGTGCGGTCGCTGTACCAGGCGACGGCGCACGGCCGGCCGGCGGCGGTGGCGCTGGCGGTGCTCAGTTTCGCCGACGCCGCGACCGCGACCGCGTTCGGCGCCGAGGCGAACACCGCCGGCACGGGCGGGATCACCGACCTGGTCGCGCAGGGCGACGGCTGGCCGGGTGGACCGAAGTCGTTCGACGACGCCGCCTACACGGTCGCGGTGAGCCACACCACGGTGCGGCTGACCGAGGTGGTGTGGGTGAGCGGCCCGTCCCGGCCGGACGATCCGGCGCTGACCGCGCTGGCGTCGGTCTCGGCCGGACTGCCGGCCCGTCCGTGATCACCGGTGCTTTCCCTGGCCTGGGCCTAATATGGCCTGGTGACAGCGACGGGGCGCAGCTTCCCGGAGCCGTTGCTGGCGTTGCCCAGCTTCGTGATGTACCAACTGGTGCGGGAGTCGCGGCGGCTCGTCGGCACGGCCGGTTCGTGGCGGCTGTCCCAGTTGGGCGTGCTCAGTTCGCTCGCCGAGTTCGGCCCCGCGGCGCAACGTGATCTCAGCGTGCGGCTGCGGATCGACCCCAGCGACCTGGTGTCCGTGTTGGACGACCTGGAGCGGGACGGCCTGGTGCGCCGGGACCGCGACCCGGCCGACCGCCGCCGGTACGCCGTCACGCTCACCCCGGCCGGCGCAGAACGGCTCGCCGAACTGCTGGCCGCCGCCCGGCTGATGGACGAACGCCTGTTCGCCGGCCTGTCCGAGCAGGAGAAGGCCGAACTGCACCGGCTGCTGCTGCGCGTCTACGGCCACCTCGACCCGGACCGGCTGCCACCTGAGTGCCGGGCCGCCGGCTGATCAGCCGCACTACTGTGGAACCGGCGGAACATGCCGGTGCGAAGGAGGACGGGCACGTGGGTGAGATCAGCCGGATCGGGGTCGTCGGTTCTGGCCTGATGGGATCGGGCATCGCGGAGGTCTGTGCCCGCGCCGGGCTGGACGTCCTGGTGGACGAGGTCGACGCGGACGCCGTCGAGGCGGGCCGGGACCGGATCACGAGGTCGCTGGCCCGTGGTGTGAAATCGGGCAAGCTGACCGAGGACGAGCGGGACGCGGCCCTGGAGCGGCTGCGGTTCACCACCGACCTGGGCGACTTCGCCGACCGCGAGTTCGTCGTCGAGGCCGTCGCTGAACACGAACCCACCAAGATCGCCGTATTCGGGATGCTGGACAAGTCGGTGACCAGCCCGGACGCGATCTTCGCCTCCAACACGTCGTCCATCCCGATCATGAAGCTGGCCATGGCGACCCACCGGCCGGAACAGGTCGTCGGCGTGCACTTCTTCAACCCGGTGCCGGTGCTGAAACTGGTCGAGCTGATCCCGTCGCTGCTGACCAGCCAGGACACCCAGGCACGGGCGGACTCCTTCGTCACCGACGTGCTCGGCAAGACCGTGGTGCGCTCGCAGGACCGGGCCGGTTTCGTGGTGAACGCCCTGTTGATCCCCTACCTGCTGTCCGCGATCCGGATGTTCGAGTCGGGTTTCGCGTCCGCCGAGGACATCGACAACGGCATGGTGCTGGGCTGCGCCCACCCGATGGGTCCGCTGCGGCTGACGGACCTCATCGGGCTGGACACCACGAAGGCGGTCGCCGAGTCCATGTACGCGGAGTTCAAGGAGCCGCTGTACTCGGCGCCGCCGCTGCTGCTGCGCATGGTCGACGCCGGCCTGCTGGGCAAGAAGTCCGGCCGCGGCTTCTACGACTACACCCACTGACTCCTAATCGTCGATCAGCGTCGTCGCCCGCACCGCGGCGGACAGGGCGGCCGGGTCACCGGTCCTGGCGTACGTGTCGGCCGCGGTGTCGGCGAACTTGATCACGTGCTCGTTGCCGTGCCGGACCGCCATGGCCAGCGCGTCGGCCGGGCTGGCCGCCGGTTCCGGCAGGTCGGCCTCGGCGGCCGGTTCGGCCGGTGCGTACACCGAGGTGACGGTGGCCGCCGCGGCCCAGGCCGCCGCCAGGCTGTCCGTCCACTGCTGGCGCGGCAGCGCCGGCAGCACGCGCAGCACCGCGTTGGGCGCGGTGGCCGAATGCACCAGCATCACGCCGGAGCCGTGCCCGTGGGTGCGGTACCGCAGCACCGCGCTGTCCACGATGCCGGCCAGCAGGTCCGGCACGTCGTCCGGTTCGGCCGGGGCCCGCAGCGCCGCCATGGAGTCGCTCCAGCCACCCAGGTCGGCCAGGCGGGCCACCCGGTCCCGGATGCCGCCGGTCTGCTCGGGCAGCCGGGCCACCCCGCGCAACGCGGCCGCCGGGCCACGGTCCCCGGAGGGTGCCGCGACGCCGGGCACGAGTTGCCAGCGGGCCGCCCAGTAACCGAGGCCGTGGCCGAGTTCGGCGATCCTGGGCGCGGTCGGCTGCTCGGTCAGCAGCACCCGCACCGCGTGCCCCACCCGGATCACGCCGTGCGTCGCGCCGGCCACGATGCCCGGCAGCAGCCTGGGCCACCAGGTGGCCAGCACGTCCTGCCACGGTTGTTCGTCCAGGGTGCGGGTGAAGTGTTCGATCCAGTCGCCGATCCGCCGCTCGTCACCCAGCGCCGACCGCCAGTCGTCGCCGATCGGGCCGGTCGCGGCGGGCAGGTCGGCCAACCGCTCGCTGTACCGATCAACCCAGCCGTGCACCACGCCGGCGTGGTCGCCCCGGACCATCGCCTCCACCGCCATGGGGCCGTGGTTGGACAGCCAGCCGGCGAATTCCGGTCCCGTGGTGTGCAACCGCTCGTATGCCTCGTCGAGTGCACCGGTGGGATCCAGTGCCTGATCCACCGCCATTGCGCCGCCTCCTTCTCACCTGGGCCGATCTGAGTTTTCAACTTCGACTATTGTCGATGTCAAGACCTACGGCGGACGACGCGCGGCCGGCCGTGCGGACAGCGGCTGATTGTTCTCGTATCCTGCCTCCGCGCACGTCGTGACAGCACCGGGACGCAAGGGGAACCGTGGCAAGCAAGACCGTTGTGGAATTGTTCGACGATCTGGACGGTGGTCCTGCTGACGAAACCGTGAGTTTCGCGCTGGACGGGGTCGACTACGAAATCGACCTTTCTACCGCGCATGCCGCCGCACTCCGGGAGATACTCGGCGAGTTCGTGGCCAAGGCGCACAAAACCCCGGCCAGGACCCGGCGCGCCCGCAGGTCGTCGGCCCGGCAGGGCGCCAGCATGACGGCCGAGATCAGGCGGCTGGCCAGTGAGTCGGCCCGCAAGGTCACCGAGGCCCAGCGGGCCGCGGCCGAACCGGGGCCGCCCGCCCCGCTGTCCGGTCCGCCGCCGGCCGAGCAGCGGCGCGACACCGCCGAACCGGTGCACGCCCTGATCATCCCGTTCCAGGAGGCCGGGCTCTGACCTCAGGCGCCTATTTGGCGTTGTCGTCGATCAGCAGCTTGCCGTCCTCCTGGACCACCCGCAGCAGTTTGTGGGTCGTGGTGGTGTGCTCGCTGCCGCCGGTGCCCGTGGTGTAGGTGACGTCGATGGGCACCTCGACCGAGCCGTCCGAGTTGGTCGTCACACCCTGCGCGTGCGCCGAGCTGACCTGGGAGAACTGGCCCCAGTAGCGGTCGAAGCCGGCGAGGTCGCCGAACACGGCCTGCGCGCCCGGGGTGAGCATGGCCCAGCGGCCGGCCGGGTCGCCCAGTCCGTAGTAGCCGACGATCAGCTCACCGGCCGCGTGGTAGTCGATCGTGCCGCTGGTCGCCGCCTGGCCGACCGGTGGCGTCGGCGGGGTGGACGACGTGGTGGTGGGCGATGTCGTGGTCGGCGCGGCCGTGGTCTTCGTGGTGGTCGGGCCGCCGCCGGCGCCGCCGGCCCGGTTCGGTGAGCCGCCCGAGTTGAGCAGCAGCACCACGCCCAGCACGACGAGGACCACGACCACCAGGACGACCGCGATCAGCACCAGCCTGCGGTCCACCGGCTGGCGGGCCCGCTTGGCCGTGGTGCCCGGCGGCGGCCGGTAGGCGGCGGGCCGGTCGGACAGTTGCGGCCGGGGCACCGTCACCAGCGGCAGTGGCAGCGGCTCCATCCGTCCGACCGGGTCCGGGTCGGCGGCCTCCGGTTCGGAGGGCCGCAGGTCGGGCAGGGTCGGCGGGGTGCGGCCGAGGATCGACGGCGTGCCGACCGGGCGGGCGGCGGCCAGGTCGGCCCGCAACCGGCTGGCGTCGCCCATGGTCGGCCGCTCGTCGGCCTCGGCGCGCAGCAACTGCATGAGCAGCGCGGTCAGGACGCCGGCCTGGCGCGGCGGCTGCACCTTCCCCTCGGCCACCAGCCGCAGCAGCGCCAGTTGGTTCTGCCGCTCGGGAAACGGCGGACCGCCCTCCACCGCGTCGTACAGGGTCGCGCCGAACGAGAAGACGTCCGACGCCGGTGTCGGCTCCTGTCCCCTGGCGACCTCCGGTGCCAGGTAGGCGGGGGTGCCGGCGAAAATGCCGGTCTTGGTCACGGTGACGTCGCCGGCGGCCCTGGCGATGCCGAAGTCGGTGATCTTGGCGACACCCTGGTCGGTGATCAGGATGTTCGCCGGTTTGATGTCCCGGTGGATGATCCCGGAGGCGTGGGCCGCGGCCAGCGCGGACGCGATCTGGCTGCCCACGGCCGCCACGTCGGCCGCCGGCATGCTGCCGCGCTCGGCCAGCGTCGCGGCCAGGCTCCTCGCCGGCAGGTACTCCATGACCAGGCACGGGTCGCCGTCGTGTTCGGCGACGTCGAACACGACGATCGCGTTGGGGTGGTGCAGCCGCGCCGCGATCCGCGCCTCCCGCAGGGCGCGGCGGCGGGCCTCCTCCCGCTGGTCCTCGCCGAGACCGGGCTGCGCGAGCAGCTGTTTGATCGCCACGACCCGTTCCAGGCGCTCGTCACGGGCCCGCCACACGACCCCCATCGACCCGCTGCCGATGCGCTCCAACAACCGGTAGTGCCCGGCGATGAGCTGACCCTCGTCGATGACTGACTGCTCCCTGTGTGCACAGTCGCGTGAGCGCGGCGGTATCCGGGTGAGGACCGCATCACCCTATCGAATCCACGCACAGTGGTCGGGGGGCGACGGGGGTGCCCCGGGTGACTCGTTCGGCTCTGGTGGAACCATGGCCGGCCAACTAGGTTGGCGGGGTTCGCGCACCGGGTGACACAGCCGTTGGAGGGCCGTGATGGCGGATCAGACCAAGTACCTGCTGGCCGAGTCGGACCTGCCGACCCAGTGGTACAACGTCATTCCCGACCTGCCCGCGCCGCCCCCGCCGCCGCTGCACCCCGGCACCGGCCAGCCGGTCGGTCCGGACGACCTGGCGCCGCTGTTCCCGATGGCGCTGATCGGCCAGGAGGTCACCACCGACAGCTACGTGGACATTCCCGGCGAGGTGCTGGACGTATACCGGCTGTGGCGGCCGTCGCCGCTGTTCCGGGCGCGGCGCCTGGAGCGCGCGCTCGACACGCCGGCGAGGATCTACTACAAGTACGAAGGCGTCAGTCCCGTCGGTTCACACAAGCCGAACACCGCTGTGCCGCAGGCGTTCTACAACGCCGCCGAGGGCATCACGAAGCTCACCACGGAGACCGGCGCCGGCCAGTGGGGCAGCGCCCTCGCGTTCGCCAGCGCCGTGTTCGGCCTGGAGTGCGAGGTGTGGCAGGTCCGGGCGTCGTACGACCAGAAGCCGTACCGGCGGCTGATGATGGAGACCTACGGCGCCACCGTGCACCCGAGCCCGTCCGAACTCACCGAGGCCGGCAAGGCGGTGCTCGCCGAACACCCCGACTCCACCGGCAGCCTCGGCATCGCGATCAGCGAGGCCGTCGAGCGGGCCGCGGCCGACCCGAACACCCGCTACGCCCTGGGCAGCGTGCTCAACCACGTCCTCATGCACCAGACGGTGATCGGCGAGGAGGCGCTGAAGCAGCTCGCGATGGCCGGCGACGCGCCCGACGTGATCGTCGGCTGCACCGGCGGCGGCTCCAACTTCGCCGGGCTGTCCTTCCCGTTCCTGCGGGAGAAACTGGCCGGCAAGATGTCCCCGCTGATCCGCGCGGTCGAGCCGGCCGCGTGCCCGTCCCTGACCCGAGGCGTCTACGCCTACGACTTCGGCGACACGGCTGGCCTGACCCCGCTGCTCAAGATGCACACGCTCGGCCACAACTTCATCCCCGACCCCATCCACGCCGGCGGCCTGCGCTACCACGGCATGTCACCGCTGCTGTCGCACATCTACGACCTGGGCATGATCGAGGCGATCGCGGTGCCACAGCAGGAGTGCTTCGCGGCCGGCGTCCGATTCGCCCGCGCCGAAGGCATCATCCCGGCCCCCGAACCCACCCACGCACTCGCCGCGACAGTGCGGGAAGCGTTGGCGTGCAAGGAAAGCGGTGAGTCAAAGGTGATCCTCACCGCCCTGTGCGGCCACGCCCACCTCGACCTGCCCGCGTACGGCCAGTACCTGGCCGGCGACATGATCGACCACGAACTGCCGATGGTGGAGGTGGAGCGAGCACTCGCCGAGTTGCCGGTCCCCGCCACCTGAGCCTTATCCGAACCGGAATCGCTGATCGGAGAAACCGTGCCGGAGTCCATCCGGCGCGGCACCATCTCGCACCCATTGCCGCATTCCCGACGGCCGATCCATAGCCGGTCGAACCTGGTAGGGCGGGTGGGACTTGAACCCACGGCCAAAGGATTATGAGGCTTCCGCCCATCGCGACATAGCCTATCTACCAGGACAAACTTGCCTCGCTGGACCCACACATGGGTGCGAGATGACGCTCGGTGACCCCAGTTCGCACCCAAACTCGCACCCAGTTGACGGACGTACCGCGTCCCTCGATCACTGCCGTACGGCTGATCCAAGTTGCCGAGCCGGAACCCGAACGTTGACCGACCCGGCCAGGCCCGGTCGTGCACCTACAAGCGCCCCTGAACCTTCTAGGCTGTGTCACATGGCTGATCCTGAGCGCGTGCTTGTCGTACCTCTGCGCTCGAACGCTCACACGCTCGTGTCCGGCGCTCCCATCGCGGCTATGCGCCGACGACTCAAGCTCGCTAGCGTGTTCTATGACCGATTGTTCCTGGAAGCCGGAATTCTGAGAGTGAACGCAGGGCCCACCGGGGCATCTACCTTTCTCTCTCCCCCGACCAGCGACGATCAACCAAGGTGGCAGACGCCGAAGGACCGCCAAGTCGCAGGCAGCTCACCGTTCAGCCTTGCGATCGGAGCGGAAGACAGTCCAGGCGTGCTAGCAACAACGATGCGTACCGTTATTCACTCAGAAACATCAATATCGTGGACAGCAACCCTCCAC
>DATEPR010000115.1:0-2214 GCA_035273045.1 Pseudonocardiaceae bacterium
CATCAGTACGTCACCTCCTGCGAGCGGCGGCGCACCACGGTGACCTCGTCGCGCTGGTTGCCGGTGGGCCCGAGGTAGTTGAAGCCGAACGACAGCTGGCCGTAGCCGCCGATGAGGTGGGTGGGCTTGACCAGCAGCCGCGTGAGCGAGTTGTGGATGCCGCCGCGCTTGCCGCTGGCCTCGGCGATCGGAACGTCCACGACGCGCTCCTGTGCGTGATACATGTACACCGTGCCTTCGGGCATCTTGTGAGTCACGTTGGCCCGGCACACCACCACGCCGTTGCGGTTGACCGCCTCGATCCAGTCGTTGTCGCGCACGCCGATCTTCGCCGCGTCGGCCTCGCTCATCCACATCGTCGGCCCGCCGCGGGACAGGGTCAGCATGATCAGGTTGTCCTGGTACTCGGAGTGGATCGACCACTTCGAGTGCGGCGTCAGGTACCGCACCGTGATCTCTAGTTCGCCGTTGCGGCCGAGCCGTGGCTCGCCGAACAGGCGATGCATGTTCAGCGGCGGGCGGAAGATCGGCAGCGTCTCACCGGCCTCGTGCATCCAGTCGTGGGCGACGTAGAAGTGCTGCCGGCCGGTGAGCGTGTGCCAGGGCTTGAGCCGCTCGACGTTGATGGTGAACGGCGAGTAGCGGCGGCCGCCGTGCTCGCTGCCGGACCACTCCGGGCTGGTGATCACCGGCACCGGGCGGGCCTGGCAGTCGGCGAAGGTGATCTGCTTGCCCTCGTGCTCGGCGGCCAGATCGGCCAGCTTCACCCCGGTGCGCTTCTCCACGTCCTTGAACCCGACGGTGGCGACCCGGCCGTTCGTGGTGCCGGACAGCGCCAGGATCGCCTCGCAGGCGTGCACGTCCTTGGCCAGCGACGGGCGGCCGTCGGCGACGCCGCCGCGGACCGCGCCGTTCTTGTGCCGCAGGTACTCGATCTCCGGGTTCACGTCGACGGCGACACCCTTGCCGGTGGTGCCGAGCGTGTCCAGCAGCGGCCCGAGCGCGGCCATCTTGTCGGCGATCGCGCCGTAGTCGCGTTCCACCACCACGATCTTCGGCATGGTCCGGCCCGGCACCGGCACCTCACCGGTGGCCTGCCAGTCCCGGACCCGGCCGTGCGGGGTGGCCATCGCGTCCGGGGTGTCGTGCAGCAGCGGCGCCGCGACCAGGTCCTTGCGGACGCCGAGGTGGGTCCTGGCCTGTTCGGAGAAGTGGCGGGCGAGGCCGTGGAAGATGTCGAAGTCGGTGCGCGTCTGCCACGGCGGGTTGATCGCCGGGGTGAACGCGTGCACGAACGGGTGCATGTCGGTGGTGTTCAGATCGTGCTTCTCGTACCAGGTCGCGGCCGGCAGCACCACGTCCGACAGCAGCGTGGTCGAGGTCATCCGGAAGTCCAGGCTGACCATCATGTCCAGCTTGCCCTCGGGAGCCTGGTCGGTCCACCGCACGTCCTGCGGGCGGTGCTCCGGCCCGGCCTCGGCGGCCCGCAGGTTCGAGCTGGTACCGAGCAGGTGCTTCAGGAAGTACTCGTTGCCCTTGGCCGACGAGCCCAGGATGTTGGCCCGCCAGGCGGTGAACACCCGGGGCCAGTTCTTCTCGTCGTCCGGGTCGGTGCAGGCGAACCCGAGCCGCTTGTCGTGCAGGGCCTGCGCGACGTACCCGCCGGGGTCGTCACCGGCCTCGTCGGCCAGATCCAGGGGATTGCGGTCGAAGGTCGGCATCGACGGCATCCAGCCGAGCCGCGCCGACTGGGCCAGCAGGTCCATGGTGTGCTTGCCGGTGAACAGGCCGGTGCCGGTCGGTGACGACACCGTGTCGGCGGAGTAGGTGTCGTAGCGCCACTGGTCGGTGTGGGTGTACCAGTACGCCGTACCGATCATCTGCCGTGGCGGGCGCACCCAGTCGAGCGCGAACGCCAGCTGCTGCCAGCCAGTGACCGGCCGGCACTTCTCCTGCCCGACGTAGTGCGCCCACCCGCCGCCGTTCACACCCTGACAGCCGGTCAGGGTGACCAGCGCCAGGATGCCCCGGTAGGTGGCGTCGCCGTGGAACCACTGGTTGACGCCCGCGCCGAGCAGGATCATCGACCGGCCGCCGGAGCGCTCGGCGTTGTCGGCGAACTCCCGCGCCACCCGGGCGACCTGCGCCGCCGGGACACCGGTGATCGGCTCCTGCCAGGCCGGGGTGTACGGGACCGCCGCGTCGTCGTAGCCG
>DATEPR010000116.1:0-6022 GCA_035273045.1 Pseudonocardiaceae bacterium
CGGCCGGCACCGCGTTCGACCGGTTGGCGCTGCTCGCCGAACCGACCGTGCTGGCCGGGCGGCGGTTCGGCAACCTGGTGCTGGTGGCCAGCCGGGTCGACCTGCCCGTGCGCGGCTACGTCCGCCGCACGGCGTCCGATCCGTTCCGTGGCCGGGTGGTGCACGGCGCCGACCTGGACCGGTTCGTTGCCGGCGCGGCGCCGGTGAGCGACGCGGACGCCGTCGGGTCGCCGCCCGCGCCGGGATCGCTGTTCACCCGGTGAGCGCTACGCTCGCCGCATGGGCACCCTGACGCTGCCGGAACGCGCCTACCTGCTGGGCCAGGAAGGCCGCGAAGGTGACCTGGCCACCGTCGTGCGGGCGGCCGTGCTGGCCGAGTTGAGCCTGCGCGAGTGCCTGGTCGAGGAGGACGGCACCGTGCGGCCGTCGCCGACCAGGCGGACCGGCGATCCGTTGCTGGACGGCGTGCTGCGCACGATGAGCGAGGACAAGCCGCGTAGCTGGCGCGGCTGGATGCGGCGCGGTGCCCGGCCGACGCTGTGCGCGGTGCGCGACCGGCTGGCGGCCACCGGCGTGATCACCGCGGAAACCGGGCGGGTGCTGGGCATCTTCCCGACCACGAAGGTGACGGCCGATCCGGCGCGGCTGGCGGCCGAGCGGTCCGCGGTGTGGAACGCCATTCGGGGAACCGGACCAGTGTCCACAGCGGACGCGACACTGGTGGCGCTGCTCTCGGTCGGCGAAGTCGGGACGGTGCTGTCCCGGCGCGACCGCGGCGAGCACAAGGCCAGGATCGCCGAGTTCACCGACAGTGCCGGCGCGGCCGTGCCGGCGCTGAAACACGCGCTGCGGCAGATCAGGATGTCCAGGGCCGGGGCCTACGGGGGTGGCGGCTGAGCCGGGTATGGCCAGAACATGACTCGCGGGTAATGATGGTTCGCATGAGCACCGCGGAAGTGGACACGAGCGCGCAACCGTCGCCGAAGTTCGACTCGCTGAACCCCAACACCGGCGACGTCGTGGCGAGTCACCCCGTGCACGGCGCGGCGGACGTGGCGGCCGCCGTGGACCGGGCCAGGATCGCCGCCACCTGGTGGTCGGAGCTCGGGTTCGCCGGCCGCGCCGAACGCCTGCGCAAGTGGGCCGGCGTGCTGACCAGGCGGATGCCGCAGCTCGCCGAACTGGTGCACGCCGAGACCGGCAAGCCGCACGCCGACGCGCAACTGGAGATCGTGCTGGCCATCGAACACGTCTCGTGGGCCGGCAAGCACGCGGCCAAGGTGCTGGGCAGGCACCGCCGCTCCCCCGGGCTGCTGATGGCCAACTACGCGGCCACCGTGGAGTACGAACCGCTCGGCGTGGTCGGCGTGATCGGGCCGTGGAACTATCCGGTGTTCACCCCGATGGGGTCCATCGCGTACGCGCTGGCCGCCGGCAACGCCGTGGTGTTCAAGCCCAGCGAGTACACGCCGGGCGTCGGCGAGTGGCTGGCGGCGACGCTGGCCGACGTGGTGCCGGAGCAACCGGTGCTCCAGGTCGTCACCGGTTTCGGCGAGACCGGCGCCGCGCTGTGCCGGTCCGGTGTCGACAAGCTCGCGTTCACCGGATCAGCGGCCACCGGCAAGCGGGTCATGGCCGCGTGCGCGGAAACCCTGACGCCGGTGGTGATCGAGGCGGGCGGCAAGGACTCGCTGCTGGTGGACGCGGACGCCAACGTCGACGCGGCGGCAGACGCCGCCGTGTGGGGCGGCATGTCCAACGCCGGCCAGACGTGTGTCGGCGTGGAGCGGGTGTACGTGCACGAACAGGTGTACGACGAGTTCGTGCGCAAGGTGGTGGACAAGACCGACGGGCTGCGGGCCGGATCGGACGCCGGCGCGAAGATCGGCCCGATCACCATGCCCGGCCAGCTGCGGATCATCGCCGACCACATCGCGGACGCCCTGGCGCGGGGCGGCAGGGCGGTGCGCGGCGGGACCGACTCGGTGGGCGACCGGTTCGTGCAGCCGACCGTGCTGGTGGACGTGCCGGAGGACTCGAAGGCGGTCACCGACGAGACGTTCGGGCCGACGCTGACCATCGCCAAGGTCCGGGACATGGACGAGGCGGTGGCCAGGGCCAACGCCACCCGCTACGGCCTGGGCAACACCGTGTACTCCCGGCGGCGCGGCATGGACCTGGCCAGGCGGCTGCGGTCGGGGATGGTCGCGGTGAACTCGGTAATCAGCTTCGCCGGCATTCCGAGCCTGCCGTTCGGCGGTGTCGGTGATTCCGGTTTCGGCCGGATCCACGGGCCGGACGGACTGCGCGAATTCGCCCGCTCGAAGGCGATCGCCCGGCCGCGGTTCCGTGCGCCGCTGAACCTGACCACATTCTCCCGGCCGGAGAAAGCCGACAAGATGGTGGCGACGCTGATGACCCTGCTACACGGGAAAAGGTGACGCCGAACGGGTGGTGGCGCGTACCCCTGGTGTCTCGCCGGCGTGGGCCGCAAGGACTGAGCCGGGCCGCTAACTCGCGTTCTTGAGCAGGTCCGCGGCCTTCTCCGCGATCATGATGGTGGGCGCGTTCGTGTTGCCGCGCACGATCTTCGGCATCACCGAGGCGTCCACGACGCGCAGTCCGGCCACCCCGCGCACCCGCAGTTCCGGGTCCACCACGGCCATCTCGCCGGTGCCCATCGCGCACGTGCCCACCGGGTGGTACAGCGTCTGCGTCTGCTGCCGCACGTGCTCGCCGAGTTCGTCGCCAGTCAGGCCGTCGAGGTGGTCGGGCAGGTGCGGGGACGCGAGGAACTTGCCGATGGCGGGCTGCCTGCCGATGTCGATGAGCATCTTCAGGCCGGCGATGACCGCGTCCCAGTCGGCGGGATCGTCGTAGTAGGCCGGGTCCATCGCCGGCCGCCACGTCGGGTTGGCCGAGCGCAGCCGCAACGAGCCCCGGCTGGCCACGTCCACCACCGTCACCGCCGCCGTGAAGCCACGGCCGACCGGCTCGCGCAGTCCGTTGTCGCTGAACAGGGTCGGCGCGGCGATGAACTGGATGTCCGGTGCGTCCAGTTCGGACCGGGTCTCGGTGAAACCGCCGGACTCGCCGACGTTCGACGCCAGCGGCCCGCGACCGGCGATCTGCCACTGCATCAGCCGGGCGGGTGACTGGTAGTCGGTCAGGTCGGTGGTGCCCTTGGTGAACCAGACGATGCCGGCGGCCGGGTGGTCGTGCAGGTTGGCGCCCACGCCGGGCAGCCCGACGGCCACGTCGATGCCGTGCTCCCGCAGGTGTTCGGCCGGGCCGATGCCGGACAGCATCAGCAACTGCGGCGAGTTGACCGCACCGCCGGACAGCAGCACCTCGCGGTCCACGGTGGCGACCCGCTCCTGGCCGTCCTGTAGGTAGGTCACGCCGACGGCCCGGTCACCGGCCAGCACGATCTGGGTGGCCAGCGCGTTCGTGGCCACGGTGAGGTTGGGGCGCTTGAGCGCCGGGCGCAGGTAGGCGTCCGCGGTGGACCACCGGCGCCCGTTGTGGCACGTCACCTGGTACTGGCCGACGCCGTCCTGGGTGTCGCCGTTGAAGTCGTCGTTGGGCTTCAGGCCCCAGGCGACCGCGCTGTCCACCCACGCGGAGCTCAGCTCGTGGGTGTAGCGCCGGTCCTCGACGTACAGCGGGCCGTCGTTGCCGTGCAGCGGGCCGGTCAGCCGGAGGTTGTGTTCGGCGCGGCGGAAGTAGGGCAGGACGTCGGAGTAGCCCCAGCCGGTGGCGCCGTGCTCGTCGCGCCAGCCGTCGTAGTCGGCCGCGTTGCCCCGGATGTAGATCATGGCGTTCATCGACGAGCAGCCGCCGAGCGCCTTCATCCTCGGCCAGTAGGTGGTCCGGCCGCCGAGGTGCTTCTGTTCCGTCGTCTCGTAGTTCCAGTCCCAGCGGGTCTTGAACAGCGACGCGAACGCGGCCGGGATGTGGATCTCGTCCGCGTCGTCGCTCGCGCCGGCCTCCAGCAGCAGCACGGTGACGTCCGGTTGCTCGGTGAGTCGGTTGGCCAGCACGCAGCCCGCGCTGCCGGCGCCGACGACGACGTAGTCGTATGCGGACCGTTCCGGCATCAGGACCTCCTTGTCGCGACCGTGCGGCCAGTGTTGTCGCCACCGGCGCGGCGACGCAAGCGCCACCGCCTGCCGACGCCCCGACCAGCGCGGACCTGACGTTGCCCGGACGAGCGAGAGCGCCGGTCACCAGCCCTAACCGGGTCACCGGTCCGCGAATCGGCGACACACGCGCTATCGTCAGTCTCGCCCGAAGAACGTTGGGCTACGGAGGTCTTGATGGAGCCGGTTCCCCACGTGAACGCCGACGTGCCGGACCAGGCGGAACTGGCTCGCACACTCACCGACTACGCGAAGGCGGCCCGGGGCACCGCGATCAAGAACCACACCAAGGGCGACGCCTTCGGCGAGACGCTGGCCAACAGCCGGGCCGACGTCTACGACAAGGCGGCCGAACTGGTGCGCCAACTGCCGTTGCCGGACGCGGCCAACGAGATGATGGACCGGGCCAAGGCCGCCCACATCAGGACTCCGCCGCTGATCAACTTCGACGCGGCCGGCGTGCAGTACGCCACCGCACGGGCCTGGCAGTTCTGCGCCTGGCAGATCGACCCGTCACTGCCCGAAGTCGCGCCGAAATGGGACTAGGTCTTGTTTCGAAAGCCTAGCCGAGCAGCAGAAATGCCCGAGGCTGCCGGCCGTCCAGTGGGCAAGGAGGGCTTTTGAAACAAGACCTCACGCCCGGCGGGCGGCGTCGTCGGGCGCCGTCGGCCAGCGGGCTCAACCCGCTCGCCTGGTTCGTCCGGTGGGCCGACTGGTTCGAGTCGCGCGGGGTGTACGTGCCCGGCGAGGACAGCCGCAGCATCTCCACGTTGCGCGACTTCGGCTGGCTCATCGTGGGCGGGTTGATCGCGGTCAGCGCGTTCGTGGTGTTCTTCGCCATCGTGTCCTGACAGGGTTAGGACAGACTTAGGACAAAGTGTGGACACCCGGGTTGAGCCGATCGGGTGTAATCCCGTGGTCACGTGTTGCATCGGGCACCGCATCACCGATGGGTGAATTGAGCACGCGAAGCCCCCCGGCGCGCTCGCGCTCCTTGCTGCCGTGCGGTGGGAAGGGGCACCACAGTTGTGGGCGGTGCCACCGGCACCGCCCACACGCCTGTTCAGGGGTTCGCGCTAGCGTGCGGGTATGGCAGATCAGAAACGGCTCGCGGTCGGCGACCCGGCGCCGGACTTCACCCTCACCGACGACACCGGCAAGCAGGTCTCACTGTCCGACTTCCGGGGCCGTTCGGTCGTCGTGTACTTCTACCCGGCCGCAATGACCCCCGGCTGCACCAAGGAGGCCTGCGACTTCCGGGACAACCTGGCACTGCTCGACGATGCCGGCTTCGACGTGCTCGGGATATCTCCGGACAAGCCGGAGAAACTGGCCAAGTTCCGGGAGAAGGAGGGGCTGACGTTCCCGCTGCTGTCCGACCCCGACCGCGCGGTGCTGAGCGCGTGGGGCGCGTACGGCGAGAAGCAGAACTACGGCCGCACCATCATGGGCGTCATCCGCTCGACGTTCGTGGTCAACCCGGACGGCACCATCGGCCAGGCCCTGTACAACGTGAAGGCCACCGGCCACGTGGCGCGGCTGCTGAAGGACCTGAGCCTGCAGGGCGCCTGACGCCCGACCCGGCGTCGGGCCGGTCCAGCCACCAGCGGCACGGGCACCGGCTTGACGCACCCCGAGTCCGGCGGAAAATCCGCGGCCGGCCCGGTCCAGCCGGTGGCCACTCCAGGCGGCATGGCCCCGAGTCCGGCGCGAACCCGGGGCCATGTGCCGGGAACCTCAGGGCCGGCCGGGCAGCTTGCGCACCAGCAACACGCCCGCGCCCGCCAGCACGGACAGGGCGCCGGCCCAGATCAGCCAGGCGCTGCCGAAGCCCGTGTTGGGCAGCGCACCGCCCGGAGCGGCTCTGTTCGTCGTGGTCG
>DATEPR010000117.1:0-18484 GCA_035273045.1 Pseudonocardiaceae bacterium
GCTGTTGCCCGATCTCGATGATCGTCTGGATGGCCGCCGCCAGGTCGGCACCCTCGTGGTCCAGCACCGGCGTCCGCGTCCCCACCTGCCGGCGTCGTGCCGGCGCGCCCGTGTCGGTGCGGAACTGGTGGTAGAACCGCCAGGACCGGATTCGTTCCCGCAGCAGCAGCACCTCCGGTTCGGCCAGTTCGCTGAACACGCTGTCGGTCAGCCCGATCGACCGGCGCGCCGCCGACCAGCCGCCCCGGTCGTCCCGCACCCGCACCGTCCCGGCAGCGCGGTCCACCAGCAGCGCCGCCGGCCGCAGCACCGGGCCGGTCCACAGGCACTCCCGCTTGATCTCCGGATCGCGGTTGAACATCGACGTGTTCGGCACCGGCAGGCCGAAGTCCACGGCGTAGCCGAACTCGTCCCCGGAGAACCCCAGCCGCAGCGCCACCCGCTGGGTCCGCACCGTGCCCTGCGCGTACCGGCCGTCCCGCACCGGACGCTCCGGTCCGGCCCACAGCGTCGACGGCAGCCCGCCCTCCCTGGCCAGCGCCGCCACCGCGCCGTTGCGCGAGGCGTCGGCCAGCAGCCGCAGCGCCCGGTACAGGCTGGACTTGCCGGTGCCGTTGGCGCCCGTCACCAAGGTCAACCGGGCCAGCGGCACCACCAGGTCGCGCAGCGACCGGTAGTTCGCCACCGCGAGCGTCGTGAGCACGCGCACCCCCTCATCCGTGCGGCATCCGACTCGTGACGTGCCCTCCTCGGCCGCCGCCGTTGTCCGCGTCGGCGGACACTGCCTACCGTGACCATCGTGCAGCCGACAATCTCCCGCAGCGTGGAGATCGCAGCCGACCCGCGTGCCGTGTGGTCGATGGTGACCGACCTGCCGAGGATGGACCGGTTCAGCCCGGAGAACATCGGCGGGCGCTGGCTGCCGCCCGCCACCGGCCCCGCGGTGGGCGCGCGGTTCCGGGGGACCAACCGCAACGGCGTGAAAGAGTGGTGGACCAGGGCGCGGGTGGTGGCCTGCGAGCCCGGCCGGCGGTTCATGTTCGACGTGCGCACCCCGTTCGGCGTGCGGGTGTCCCGCTGGTGCTACGAGATCACCCCGACCCCGGCCGGTTGCCGCCTGTCCGAGCACTGGTTCCGGGTCGGCAACGTGATCGTCCGCCGGTTCCTCGGCCCGCGCGTCACCGGTCGCGCCGACCGGCCCGGTTTCAACGCCACGTCCATCGAACACACCCTGGCCGCGGTGAAACGGCACGCCGAGTCGACGAACGGCGGCGCCCGATCGGACCGCCACACCACCTGATCGTCGCCTATCGTCTCCAGCAGGGAGTCGAAGGAGGCATGACGGTGAAACTCGTGGTGGACACCGATCCCGCGGAACTGGGCTTCGACGCGGACCGGCTGGCCAGGATCGACCGCAGGATGCGCCGGTACGTGGACGACGGCCTGTTGCCCGGCTGGCTGGTCATGGTCACCCGGCACGGCCAGATCGCCCACCTGTCCACCTACGGCCAGCGGGACATGGAGGCCGGCCTGCCCGTCGAACCGGACACCCGGTGGCGGATCTTCTCCATGACCAAGCCGATCACCACGGTCGCCGCGATGATGCTGTACGAGGCGGGCGAGTTCGAGCTCACCGACCCGATCAGCAGGTGGCTGCCCGAGTTCGCCGACATGCGGGTGTACCGGCGCGGCTCGGCGCAGGCCCCGGCGACCGACCCGGCCCGGCCGATCCGGGTGTGGCACCTGATGACCCACACCGCCGGCCTCACCTACGGCTTCCACCACGCGCACGCCGTCGACGAGATGTACCGGGCGGCCGGGTTCGAGTGGGGCCAGCCGCCCGGCGTCGACCTGGCCCGCGGCTGCGAGATCATCGCCGGGCTGCCGCTGGTGTTCCAGCCGGGCACCGAGTGGAACTACTCGATGGCCACCGACGTGCTGGGCCGCCTGGTCGAGGTGGTGTCCGGGCAGTCCCTGGACACGTTCTTCGCCGAGCGGATCCTCGGTCCGCTGGGCATGGCGGACACCGGGTTCTGGGTCGACGAGTCCGCCGCCGGCCAACTCGCCGCCCTCTACACGCCGGAACGCGGCACCCGCAGGGCCGTGCGGAACGACGCCATGGGCCGCGCCGCCACGGTCCGGCCGGCGTTCCTGTCCGGCGGTGGCGGGCTGATCTCCACCGCCGGCGACTACCACCGGTTCACGCAGATGTTGTTGCGCGGCGGCGAACTCGACGGCGTCCGCCTGCTCGGTTCCCGCACGGTCGCCCACATGACCCGCAACCACCTGCCCGGCGGTGCCGACCTGGAGGAGTTCGGGCGGCCGCTGTTCGCCGAGGCCCCGTTCGACGGCGTCGGGTTCGGGCTCGGGTTCTCCGTGTTGCAGGATCCGGCCAAGGCCGAGTCGCTGTCCTCGCGCGGCGAGTTCGCCTGGGGCGGCGCGGCCAGCACCGCGTTCTGGGTGGACCCCCTGGAGGACGTGACCGCGCAGTTCTTCACCCAACTGCTGCCGTCCAGCACCCATCCGCTGCGGTCGCAGCTGCGCCAGCTCACCTACCAGGCGCTGGTGGACAAGCCCGCGGCCGGTCGCTAGAACAGCGTCGGGTTGATCACGGACGGCGGGCGGCGCAGCACAGATGCCTGCTCGTAGGCGAACGCGTAGCCGAGCAGCGTCGGCTCGGTGAACGCCTGGCCGAGGAACGTGATGTTGAACGGCCGCCGGTTGCTGGCCTGGTAGCCGGCGGGCACGGTGACCGACGGGTAGCCGGCCTTGGCGCCGATGGCGGCGCTGCCGCTGTTCGCGAACAGCAGTGCGGTCAGGTCGTTCGCCGCCAGCAGCGCGTCGATCCGGTCCTTGCTGTCCACCAGGTCCTGGGCCCGGTCGGCCAGGTACTTCGCGGTGTCCGCGCTGGCCGGGTCGAGGTCGATGGCCTGGGACGCGATCGCCTGGGTCTGGCCGAACTTCAACGCGACCTCGGCGTGCGCGTCGTTGAACGCGATCACGTCGGCCAGCGTCCGGATCGGCGCCGACGCGGGCAACCGGCTGAAGTACCTGTTGAGATCACGTTTGAACTCGTACGTCAGCACCGTCGAGCCGCCCGGGATGCTGCTGGCCGAACTGAGCGTCACCGGCACCAGCACCGCGCCCACGCCGGTCAGCACGGCCGTGGCCGCGTCCCACAGCGCCCGGTTGTCCGAACCGGCCGGCGGCACCTGGCTGGCGACCACGCCGATCCGCGCGCCGGCCAACGCGTCCGGCGTCAGGTCCTGGCTGAAGTCGTGGCCCGCCAACGGATTCGCGGCCGTCGCCGGGTCGAGCGGGTCGATGCCGGCCAGCGCGGTGAGCATGACGGCCGCGTCGGCGACGGTCTTCACGATCGGACCCGCCGTGTCCTGGCTGGCCGAGATGGGCACGATGCCGGTCCGGCTGACCAGCCCGACGGTCGGCTTGACGCCCACGTCGGAGTTGGCGGCGGACGGGCTGAGGATCGAACCGGACGTCTCGGTGCCCACGGTCAGCGGCGCCAGCCCGGCGGCCGCGGCGACCGCCGGCCCGGAACTGGAACCGCTGGGCGTCTGCGACAGGTCGTACGGGTTGAGCACCTGGCCGCCCTCGGAGCTGTAGCCGGACGGCATGCCGGCGGTGAGGAAGTTGGCGAACTCGGTCAGTTTCGCCTTGCCCAGGATGATCGCGCCCGCCTTCTTCAGTGCGGTCACCAGCGGCGCGTCCGCCGACGGGAACGAGTCGACCAGCGCCACCGAACCGGCCGTGGTCGTCATGCCGCGGACGTCGATGTTGTCCTTCAGCAGCACCGGAATGCCCAGCAGCGGAGGGCGCGGTCCCGGCCGTCGCAGCGCGGCGTCCGCGGCCTTCGCCTCGATGACCGCGTCCGGGTTGATGGCCCGCACCGCGTTGAGGATCCGCAGGGCCTCGATCCGGGCGACGTAGGCCCGGACCAGGTCCACGCAACTGATCCGCCTGGTGTCCAGCGCTTCACGCAACTGCGCCACGGTCGCCGTCTCCAGGTCGAGGAACGCGGCGTGCGCGTCCTCGGTCGCCGAAGCCGGGACCGCCGGGAGCGCGACCGCCGCGCCGATCGCGGTCGCGGCGCCGCGTAACGCGGTCCGCCTGGAGATGCCCTGCCGCTGCTCGGTCACGGTGGCCCCCAACGGGTTCAGTCGCGGTCGGGGAGAGTGTAGAGCGGCGGGGTCCGGTGGGCGTTGACTTGTGAACGACTACGTGAACCGCAGCGGCAGTGACCGCCACGCCCGCAGCGTGTTGTTGTGCTGGCGTACCGCGGGGCCGGCCAGTTCGATCGTGCGGACCCTGGCGGCCAGCGCGGTGACCACGGCCTCGGCCTCCAGCCGGGCGACGTGCTGGCCGACGCACTGGTGGATGCCCATGCCGAAGCCGACCTGACCGGACGGGTCACGGGCCAGGTCGAACCGGTCCGGGTCGGTCCACCGGCGCGGGTCGCGGTTCGCCGCACCCAGGAACATGAGGATCTTGCGACCCTCCGGCACGACCGTGTCGGCGATCCGGGTTTCCCGTGTGGTGGTGCGGAAGAACGTCTGCACCGGCGACTGCCAGCGCACCGCCTCGTCGAACGCGATCCTGGCCAGCGAGGGTTCGGCCCGCAGCCGCGCCCACTGGTCCGGGTTGGTGGCGAACGCGTACAGCACGGCGGCGATCCCGTGCACCGTGGTGTCCACGCCCGCGGTCAGCAGCGACCGCACCACCAGCGGCGCCTGCTGCTCGGTCAGCTCACCCCGGTCGGCCGCGGCCCAGATGGCCGCGCCGAAACCGTTGCCGGACAACGCCTCCCGGCCGCACTGGTCGTTCACCCAGGCCGACCACCCCGGCATGTCCGGCGCGCTGGAGGTCACCAGGTCGTTGCGCGGGCCGAACGCGTTGAACGCGAAGTTCCCGTAGGGCAGCAGGTTCTCCCGGCCCTCCCGGCCGATGCCGACCGCGTCCGGGAACACGGACAGCGGGAACGCCTCGGCCAGTTCCGGCACCGCGTCCAGTTCGTCGCGCGCCACCACCTCGTCCACCAGCCGCTCGGCCGCGTCGAACCAGCGCTGCCGCAGGTCACGCAGCGCCCGTGGGCTGAGTACCTCGGCCAGCACCCTGCGGGGCGCGTCGTGGTGTGGCGGGTCGGCCTCCAGCAGCAGGCTCGGCGGCCGCCACGGCGGTTCCCGGCGGAAGTCGGACAGGCCGACGCCGGCGCCGGACTGGTAGTCCTGCCAGTTCACCAGCGCGGCGCGCACCTCCGCGTAGCGGGCCAGGGCGTAGACGTCGTGCCGGGTCAGGTACACGACCGGGCCGGCGGCGCGCAGTGCGGCGTGGAATGCGTCCGGGTTCTCCAGCACGTCCGGGCCGAACGGGTCGGTGTCGTTGGCGGGCAACATGTCCACGGTCATGGCTGCCTCACAGGTCGAGGACGATGCGGTCGGTGCGGGAACGGGACACGCAGATGAACATGCGGTCGCCGGCGTCGCGTTCGTGGTCGGCGAGGATCGAGTCACGGTGGTCCGGCCTGCCGGCCAGCACGGTCGTCTCGCAGGTGCCGCACACGCCCTGCTGGCACGACGACAGCACGCTCACCCCGGCCAGCCGCACCGCGGCCAGCACCGACGAGCCGTCCGGCACCGTCACCGTGCGGCCGGACCGGCGCAGTTCGACGTCGAACGGCCCCGGCCGGACCGGCGCGCCGAACTCCTTGGGCGTGAACCGTTCCACGTGCAGCGAGTAGGGCGGCCACGCCTGGCACAGCCGCTCGGCGGCGGCCAGCAGCGGTGCCGGACCGCAGCAGTACACCCGGGTGCCCGGTCGCGGCTCGCCCAGCCAGCCGGGCAGGTCCAGCAGTCCGTACTCGTCCTCCGGCCGGACCACGACCCGGTCGCCGTAGCGGGCCAGTTCGGGCAGGAACGCCATGGAGGAGCGGCGCCGCCCGCCGTACAGCAGCCGCCAGTCCGCGCCCAGCGTGTCGGCCTGCTCGATCATCGGCAGCAGCGGCGTGATGCCGATGCCGCCGGCCACGAACAGGTAGCGCGACGACGGCACCAGCGGGAAGTTGTTGCGCGGCCCGCCGAGACCGACCCGGTCGCCGACCCGCAGCGTGTCGTGCACGTAGGCGGAACCGCCGCGCCCGTGCGGTTCGCGCAGCACGCCGATCCGGTAGGTGTGTGCGTCCCAGCGGTCGCCGCACAGGGAGAACTGCCTGGCCAACCCGTTGGGCAGCACGACGTCGACGTGCGCGCCGGGGGTCCAGTCGGGCAGCCGGTCACCGTCCGGGTGGGCCAGGGTCACGGCGACCACGCCGTCGGACAGCACGTCCTTCGCGGTGACCACGCCGGCGGCGCTGCTCGTCATCCGCCCAGCATGGTGCGCGCCCCACGGCGAATCGAGAGCCCTCTCACTGGGTGAGAGGCGAACCGGAGAGGCTGCGGCTGATGCCGCGCGCCGCGGTCATCAGGATGCCCGGCACGGCCCTGCCGTCGTCGTTCGGCACGATCGCGGACAGCGCGGCGACCACGGTGCCGCTGCCGTCGCGGATCGGCACGGCGACGCCGAGCGCGTCCACGTGGATGTGGCCGGGGCACCAGGCGTAGCCCTGCCTGCGGATCTCGGCCAGCGTGCCGCGCAGCCGGGCCGGTGAGGTGATCGTGTGCCGGGTGTAGCGGGCCAGCGGGCCACGCAGCACCGTTTCCTGCAGCTCGGGCGGCCCGAACGCGAGCAGCACCTGCCCGGACGAGGAGGCGTGCAGCGGCAGCCGGCCGGCGATCCGGGTGTAGTTGATCACGGCGCCGGGTGCGGACAGCCGTTCCACGAAGATCACCTCGGTGCCGTCCCGGAGGCCCAACTGGACGTGCTGGCCGAGCACGGCGTGCGCGTCCGCCATGAACGGCATCGCCGTGTCCCGCAGGGTCAGCGCCGGTGAGGCGCGCAGCGCCAGCTCCCACATGCGCACGCCCACCCGCACCCTGCGGTCGGCGTCCCTGGCCAGCAGGCCGTGCGCCACCAGTTCGGCCACCAGCCGGGACGCCGTGGCCAGGTGCAACCCGGACCGCCGGGCGATCTCGGACACACCGAGCACCGGTTCGTCCGGCGTGAACGCGTCGAAGATCCGCACGGCCCTGGTCAGCACCGAATCACGGGACCGCGCCACGGACCCATCGTCTCACGGCAGGCTGATGGGGGTGCCGGGCAGCGGCACCGGCCTGCCGGCGAGCAACGCGGCGCACGCCGCGGCCAGTTTCGCGCCGTCCAGCCTCACGTACGACTGGCCGTCCGCACTGCGGCCGAACCCGGCCGACGGTGCCGTGTAGAAATGGGTGCTGGCCGCCGGTGTGGACAGCGTGTCCACCAGCAACTGGGTCATCAGGTTCGGCGTGAGGCCGGAGTCGACGGTGAGATTCCGGGCGACGATCCGCACCACCTGCTCGGCCAGCAACGGCTTGCCCAGCATGTCCTCGGATCGCAGTTTCTCGCTGATCCCGGCCACCACCTGCTGCTGGTGGCCGATCCGGTCGAAGTCACCACCCGGCAGGCCGTAGCGGATGCGCACGTACAGCAGCGCCTGGTCGCCCGACAGGTGCAGCGTGCCGGCGGGGAAGTGGTTGCCGTTGCGCGGATCGGTGATGGCGTGCTCATTGCGGACGGTCACCCCGCCCAGCGCGTCGGTGAGATCGCGGACGCCGTCGAAGTCCATCACCATCACGTGGTCGATGGGGATGCCGGTGAGCTGCCGGACCGTCCTGACCACCAGCGACGGCCCGCCGTTCAGTGCCGCGTTGATCTTCGCGGCACCCTTGCCAGGGATCGGCACCCACGAGTCACGCGGAATCGACAGCACGTCGATCCGGGTCCGGTCGGCGTTCAGCCGGATCAACATGATGGAATCGGCCCGCTGGCCGCTGACGCCGTCCGTCTTGTCCGGACCGAGCCGCAGGTCGGAGCCCAGGAGCAGCACGGTCACCGGCCTGCCGTGCGCATCGCCGCCCTGAGCCAGTCCGGACACGGTCTCGGTCCGCACGGCCCCGGTCACCGAGTCGGTCACCCGCCACAGCAGTCCCGCCGTGGCCAACACGACCAGGGCCAGCATCGCGATACTGCCCTGCACCGCGATCCACCCCCGGCGCCGGCGTCTTCGAACCGTGCCGCTGTCCTCACCGGACTCCAGCAGGTCGTCGACACCGACCATCTCGACCCGGTCGGCATCCGTCATGGTTGCTGAGCGTAGATCGCCACACCGACGGTGACCAGTGGCGATTTCGTACCGTGATGATGGCTGGTCGTGTTCGGGTGCTCACGGAATGCGGACCCCGAGGGTTGGGCTTGGTTCCCCGCTCCCTCGTTTTGGAGTGTTTGATGCCGGGCCGCCGCTGTCAACATCACAAAACTCCACAAAGGACGGGCTGAACCAGCGGCCGGCAGCGAAACCCACCCCACGGGTCCAAAGCTAGGCAGCGACCCGAACCCCAGCCCGACCAAACCGCATCGCCCCGTCATCGATCCGCCGCAACCGCATCGTGGCCAGATCGAGCAGATAGTTCTGCCGATGCCGCCAAGGCTGCCGCGTACCCTGATGCGGCAACATCGCCGCCGCCCGCTGAATGTAACCGGAAGTCAGGTCCAGCAACGGCCGCCCGTCGTCCGCTTCGGACTCCGGAACCGTCGGCACACAGTAGTCGTACCGATACCGGTTCATGTGATTGATCAACCGGCACACGTACTGCGTCGTCAGGTCGGCCCGCAACGTCCACGAGTTGTTGACGTAACCGACGCACCACGCCAGGTTCGGCATGCCGCTGAACATCATTCCCTTGTAGACGGTCGTGTCGTGCGCCTTGACCGGCTCGCCGTCCACGGTCATCTCGATGTCGCCGAACGCGACCATTTTCAGCCCGGTAGCGGTCACGATGACGTCCGCGGGCAACTCCGCGCCGGACACGAGCTTGATGCCCGAAGGCGTGAATCGCTCGATCTGGTCGGTCACCACGTCGGCTTTGCGTTCCCGCAGCACCCGGAACAGGTCACCGTCGGGCACCAGGCACATCCGCTGGTCCCACGGGTTGTACTTCGGCTTGAAATGCGGGTCGACCGCGACCGCGCCGCGGACCGCCTGCTCCACGCCGGCCAGCAGCATGGCCGCGGACCGTTCCGGCTGGCGGCGGAAGAACTGGTAGAACAGCGTCGACAGGATCACGTTCCGGCCGCGGATGGCACGGTGCGCCAGGTTGCCGGGTAACACCGCGCGCAGCCGGTCGGCCATCGGGTCGGCGGTCGGCCGCGCCAGCACGTAGCTGGGCGAACGCTGCAACATCGTCACGTGGGCCGCGCCCGCGTCGGCCATCGCCGGTACCAGTGTGACCGCCGTCGCGCCGCTGCCGATCACCACCACGCGCTTGCCGGTGTAGTCCAGGTCCTCGGGCCACTGCTGCGGGTGCACGATCGGCCCGGTGAAGTCCGACTGGCCGGGGAAGTCGACCACGTGACCGCCGTCGTAGCTGTAGTAGCCGCTGCACAGGTACAGGAACGAGCACGTGAAGGTGACCGTCTCGCCGTCGTGCTCCGCGTCCACCGTCCACCGGGCGTCGCCGGTCGACCACGACGCGCGCACCACCCGGTGGCCGAACCGGATGTGCCGCTCGATCCCGTACTTCGCCGCCGTTGACCGGATGTAGCTGACGATCGCCGGGCCGTCCGCGATCGACTTCGGGTTCGTCCACGGCCGGAACGGATAGCTGAGCGTGAACATGTCGGAGTCCGACCGCACCCCTGGGTAGCGGAACAGGTCCCACGTGCCGCCGATGGCGTGTCGTGCTTCGAGGATGGCGTACGTCTTGCCCGGGGTCTGGGTCTGCAGGCGGTAGCCGGCGCCGATGCCGGACAGGCCGGCACCGACGACGAGCACGTCAACGTGGGTGGCGGTCATGGCGCTCCTGTTCCTGCTGCCGGTGTCACTCACGATGATGACTCAAGACCGTGGAGCTGGCGATCTTCCATCGTCCGGCCTGCCGCACCAGTCCGAAACTGGTTCGCTCGACGTCGGTGTGGTCCGGGTAGTGGTAGCTGATGGTCGCCGTCACCGTGTCCGGCGGCCGCGCGGTGAGGTCGGTGACCGTCACGCTGTCCACGGCCGACCAGAACGCCTGGTAGCCGGACCGGCCACCGGCGTGGTTGCGTTGGTAGTCCGGTGTCAGCCAGTTCCAGGCGGCGTTCAGGTTGCCGGGCACCAGCCGGTAGTAGTCCTCGATCGTCGCGGCGAGCTGGCTGGCCGTGGACGCGGCAGCCGTCGTCGGCGGGGTGGGACTCCGGGTCGTCGTGGCCTTGGTCGTCGCGGTGACCGGCGTTGTCGTGGCCCTGGTCGTCGCGGTGACCGGCGTGGTGGTCGCCGGCGTGGTGGTCGCCCCGATGCCGGCGACGGGCCGGCCGCCGCGGTGCGGCAGTGAGGTGAGCAGGATGGCGGCCGCGATCACGATGAGCGCGACGAGCACCGAGAACAGCGTCCGGTGCCGCCGGCCGCCGGGCCTGCCGTCTGGGCTGGTCGGGCTCGGCGGGAGCACGACCTCGCCGCTCGCGATGCCCAGGGCCGCCATCGCCTGGCCCATCGTCGGCCGTTCGGCCGGGTCGCGCCTCAGCATCCAGGTCAACGCCTTGCCCAGGTCACCGGCCTGCTTCGGCGGCACGATGTCCTCGGTGGCGATCTTGTGCAGCAGCGCGATCGGGTTGTCCGACAGGCCGAACGGCGGTGTGCCCTCCACGGCCGCGTACAGGGTCGCGCCGAGGGAGAAGACGTCACTGCGGAAGTCGGCGTCCTGCCCCTGCACCACCTCCGGCGCCAGGTAGGCGGGCGTGCCGGCGAGCACACCGGTCGCGGTCACCGTGCCGTCGCCGACCGCCCGGGAGATGCCGAAGTCGGTCAGCTTCGCCGTGCCGTCCTCGGTCAGCAACACGTTGCCCGGCTTGACGTCCCGGTGCACGATCCCGGCCTGGTGGGCAGCGGCCAGCGCGGCCGCCACCTGCTGGCCGATGGTCGCCACGTCGCCGACCGGCAGCGTGGTCCGCTCGGCCAGCCGGTCGGCCAGGCTCACCGACGGCACGTACTGCATGATCAGGCAGGGCGTGCCCTCGTGTTCGGCCACGTCGTAGACGGTGATCGCGTTGGGGTGGTGCAGCCGCGCCGTGATCCGCCCCTCCCGCATCGCGCGGCGTCTCGCCTCGTCCGCCTGCTCCTCGGTGATCCCCGGCAATAACCGCAGTTCCTTCACGGCGACGTCACGGCGCAGCAGTTCGTCGGTGGCCCGCCACACCACACCCATCGAGCCGCTGCCGACCTGGGCGACCACCCGATAGCGCGCCGCGATCAGATCGCCGACCCCGGTCATCGGTCCTCCAGTCTACTGTGGAGTGTCGTCGGCCTCGATGGCCGCCAACGCCTGGTCCGCGGTCGCGAACAGCGGGATGATCCGGTCCAGCGCGGTGATCTGGATCGCCCGCAGCGTGGCCCGCCTGCTGGCCACGACGCTCAGCCCGACCCCCTCGCGCTTGCCCCTGGCCTGGTGGTCCACCAGCACGGACAGCCCGGCCGAACTGAGGAACGGCACCTCGGTCAGGTCCAGCACCACGTGCGTCACGCCCGTGCCGTAGACCTGCGCGACGGTCCGGTCCAGCATCGGCGCGGTCAGCACGTCCACCTCACCGGTGACGCGGAACACGGCGACCGTGCCGTGGTCGGATCGCTCGACGGCCAGCCCGTCGGCCTCGGGCTTCGTGGTGTCTCCGGGCTGCACCGTGGGCCACCTCCTCGGCTTGGTCACGAACTGCGGACAGCTTAGTTTCGGGTGGCCGGCGCTGGGTATTCAGCCCAGGACAGGCAGCTCACCGGTAAGGCGACGGAGGGGTGGCACGGGTGAATCCCCGAGGACGCGCACAGGAGGGCGGTCTGATCACCGGGAGCACCGTGGAGGTCCGGGTCGATGCCGAGCTCTCCCAGTTGTTCGTGCTCAGGTCCCTGGCGGCCGCGCTGGCCCTACGCCAGGACTTCGACCTGGACGAGGTCGAGGACATCAAACTCGCCGTGGACGAGCTGTGCTCGGCGCTGGTCTTACGGGCCCGCGACGGTGAAGTGCTGAGGTGCCGGTTCGACACCTCACCGCACTCGGTCGGCGTGGAGGCGTCGGTCGGGTCGGACAGCCGCCGGCCGATCGCCACGGACACCTTCGGCTGGCGCGTCCTGGCCACCCTGACCGACGAGCTCACGAGCTGGACCGAACCCGACCACAGCTCGCCGTCCCGGGTCTTCATCCGGATGACCAAGACCAGTTGGTGACTCACCGTCGCTCCGGCGCCGATCTGCCCTCGGCGTTCGGGTCTCTCGGCGCCGTGGACCGTCTGGCCACCGGGAACGCGAACCAGACGGCGTAGAACAGCACCGCGGCGCCGGACGCGAGCACCACGGCCGGTGTCCTGCCCAGCACCGCGTCCACCACCAGGAGCACGGCCCCGGTCATCGCGGCCGCCAGGAACGCCAGTCCCACCAGCGCGAACCGGTTGCCCCAGCGCAGGATGTCCTCGCGCCTGCCCTCCCGGAAATACACCCGGTGCCACGCCGCCGGGGCGACCAGCAGCACGGCGGACACCGTGGTGAGCGCCACGGTGACGACCATGGTGACCCGCTGGAAGGTCGTCGCCGAGCCGAACCGGGCCGCGAACGCCACGGACAGCAGGAACGCGAACAGGATCTGCACACCCGTCTGCGCGACGCGCAACTCCTGCAGTAGCTCGCCCATGTTCCTGGCCAGCCGCACCTGCTCCGGCTCGTCCGGAACGCCGGGCCGGCCGCTCATCCGGCCGTGGACTCGCGTTCCCGCAACCGTTCCCGCTGCGGCACCACGGTGTACTTGGGGTCCCTCGCCGACGCGACCCCGGCGTGGAAGATGCCGAACCGGGTGCACGCCGAACCGGCGAGCGCCGCCGCCCCGCCGAGCACCGCGGCCATCCTGGACCGCCTGCCGAGCACCCCGCCGACCACGGCGCCGGTCACGCTGAGGATCTCCGCCGCGCGCAGCAGCTTCCCGGCCGTGCCGGTGCGCAGCGGCTCGGCGGCCAGGCCCATGCCGCGTTCCATCCGCTTGCTGGCCACCACGTCCAGCGCCGCACCCAGGATCGCCGCCCGCCGGGCCGGTCCGGCCTGGGCGACGGGCGCGCCGATCATGCCCAGCCCACCGGCCGCCGTCGCCGCCGAGCCGACGAACACGAACGGCAGCTCCCGGAACCCGGCGTGCCAGCTCGGCACCGAGGTGTCCGCGAGCAGCACACTGGTGTACGCGGCCACGGCCGGTCCCACCGCACCGGCACCGAACGTGGCGAGCCGGCCGAGTCCGCGGAACCGGCCGGACAACGCGGTCACGGCGGCCAGCCCGGCCTGCGGGCCGTAGGTGGCGAGGATCCACGACCCGACGCTCATCGGCGACGTCGGCTTCATCACCCGCAGCATGTTGGCGAACCGGGCCGGCCGGCCCAGGTCGTGGATCAGCGCCGCCGTCGACCCGGAGATCGCCACCAGCGCGCCCAGTTTCCCGGTCATGGCCAGCGCCGGCCGGTTGGTCAGCTCGGCACCCGCCGCGAGCACCGACGACGCGCCGGCCAGCCCGCCGAGGAACAGGTAGCCGGCGATGTCGGTCGCCTGCCACGTCGGCTCCCGCAGCACCGGGCGGCCGTAGTAGGACCGGAACTCGGCGTCCGGCACCATCGGCCGTTCGCCGCGCCCGCGGCGACGTTGATGTTGCTGTCGGGGGATCTGTGTCTCGGTCATCCGCGCTTCCCCAGGAACGTGACGGCGAGCCCGGCCAGCAGGGTCAGCGCGGCGGCGCCGGCGTGCCGCCACATGGCGGGCAGGTCCTTGGTGGTGACTTCGGGGTCCGGTGGCAGCCCGTACACCTCGGGCTCGTCCAGCAGCAGGAAGAACGCCCCGGTGCCGCCGACCCCGTCGCCCTCGTCGCGCCCGTACAGCCGGGCGTCGCCGACCCCGCGGCTGTGCAGGTCGGCCAGCCGGGCGTCGGCGCGGCGGCGCAGTTCGTCCAGCTCACCGAACTGGATCGAGTCGGTGGGGCACGCCTGCGCGCACGCCGGTTCCATGCCGGAGCCGATCCGGTCGTAGCAGAGGGTGCACTTCCACGCCCGGCCGTCGTCCTCGCGCTGCCCGATCACGCCGTACGGGCAGGCCGGAACGCAGTAGCCGCAGCCGTTGCAGATGTCCTCCTGCACGACGACGGTGCCGAACTCGGTGCGGAACAGCGCACCCGTGGGGCACACGTCCAGGCAGGCCGCGTGGGTGCAGTGCTTGCACACGTCACTGGACATCAGCCAGCGGAACTCGCTGTGCTCGCCGTCGCCGCGGTCACCGGGTCTGGTGAACTCCGGCATGCCCAGGTCGATCGGTTCGGCGGGGCGGCTCTGTTCGATGAACGCGACGTGCCGCCACGTGTTGGCGGACAGCCCGCCGGTGTTGTCGTAGGACATGCCGGTGAAGTCGAGGCCGTCGTCCGGGACGTGGTTCCACTCCTTGCAGGCGACCTCGCAGGCTTTGCACCCGATGCACACGCTGGTGTCGGTGAAGAAACCGAACCGGGGCGAGTCGTCGGCGTAGCCCCCGCTGTGCGGCGGGTCGTCGGCGGCGAGCAGGTCAGTCGGATCGAACGGCACCGGCCTACCTCCGATCGGATCGTCGTTCCTGTCCCAATCAGACTGCCACCGCACCGGGTGGTACGGCACCTTGAACGCCGCCTACCGGGCGGTTTGCCGGCCGTTAGAGCGGGTAATCAGTCCGCGCACCGGCAGTCACGACCGGCGAGGAGGACGTCATGGCCGCCGTTCATGTCGAGTTCGCATCCGAGATCGCCGATCTGACTTGTCCGGAGTGTTCGACCGATTCGGTCCGGGAGGCGGTACTGGTCAACGTGCACGGCCTGGTGCTGAGCAGAGGCCAGTGCTGCACCCATTGCGGACACCTGCGGCACCGGGCGTCCAGGCGCCGCCGCTCAACTGTCCATAGTGGCCTGCTGGCCGTCGGGCACGCCCGGGTTTCGCAGCCCACCTGACGGGTACGCCTGCTACGTGATGGCAGACCACACGACTCGACAGGACTTCCGTCGCGCGCTGGCCCGGCAGTTGCGAATCGACTCGGTGCGGATCAGTTCCCTGGCCGGATCCGGCCATCCGACGTCGTCGATGTCCGCGGCCGACCTGATGGCCGGGCTGCTGGACGGCCACCTCCGGCTGGACTACCAGCGACCGGACGAGCCGCACAACGACCACCTGATCTTCTCCAAGGGCCACGCCTCCCCGCTGTACTACTCGATGCTGCGGGCCGTGGGCGCGGTCACCGAGGACGAGTTCGAGACGTACCGGAAACTGGGCAGCCGCCTGGAGGGCCACCCGACGCCGCGCATTCCGCCGACCGACGTGGCCACCGGATCGCTCGGCCAGGGCCTGCCCATCGGCGTCGGCATCGCGCTGGCCGGCCGGCACCTGGACCACCTGCCGTACCGGGTGTGGGTGCTGTGCGGTGACTCCGAACTGGCAGAGGGGTCCATCTGGGAGGCGTTCGAGCACGCCGCGCACTACGGCCTGGCGAACCTCACCGCGATCGTGGACGTGAACCGGCTCGGCCAGACCCGGGAGACCATGGTCGGCTGGGACCTGGACACCTACGCGGCCCGCGCCCGCGCGTTCGGCTGGCACGCGATCACCCTGGACGGCCACGACCCGGACGCGATCGAGGCAGCGCTGACCGAGGCCGAGACCACCACCGACCGGCCGACCGTCCTGCTGGCCAGGACCGTCAAGGGCCAGGGCGTGGCGGCCGTCGCCAACCAGGAGGGCAGGCACGGCAAGCCGCTGGACGACGCTGACGCGGCGATCGCCGAGCTCGGCGGCCGGCAGCCCGATCTCGACGTGCGCGTCGCCACACCCGACGTGACCCCGAAACCGCACGTGTTCGCCACCTCGGACGGCACCCTGCCGCGCTGGCAGGTCGGCGACGAGGTGGCCACCCGGCAGGCCTACGGCGAGACGCTGGCCGCGCTGGGCGGGCTGCGCCAGGACCTGGTGGCGCTGGACGGCGAGGTGTCGAACTCGACGCACAGCGACCTGTTCGCCAAGGCACATCCGGACCGCTACTTCGAGATGTACATCGCCGAGCAGCAGATGGTGGCCGCCGCGGTGGGCCTCCAGGTGCGCGGGTGGACGCCGTTCGCGTCGACGTTCGCCGCGTTCTTCTCCCGGGCCTACGACTTCGTCCGGATGGCCGCGATCTCGCGGGCGAACCTTCGGCTGTGCGGGTCGCACGCCGGCGTGTCGATCGGCGCGGACGGCCCGTCGCAGATGGCGCTGGAGGACATCGCAGCGATGCGCGCGGTGCACGGCAGCACCGTGCTGCACCCCTCGGACGCCAACCAGACCGCCCGGCTGGTCGCCGACATGGCCGACCAGCCCGGCATCTCCTACCTGCGCACGTTGCGTGGCGCGACGGTGGTGCGGACCCCACCGGACGAGGACGTGCGCATCGGAGGCAGCCGAGTGGTGCGCTCCACTCCGGAGGATCACCTGACCGTCGTGGCCTGCGGCGCCACGGTCGACGAGGCGGTGGCCGCGGCCGACCTGCTGGGCCGGGAAGGCGTCGAGACCCGGGTCCTGGACTGCTACTCGATCAAGCCGATCGACGTCACCGCGCTGCGCGCGGCGGCGCAGGACACGCACGCGATCGTCACCGTCGAGGACCACTGGCCGGAGGGCGGCCTGGGCGAGGCGGTCCTGTCCGCACTGGCCGGGTTCGCCGACCCGGTCGTGGTGCGCTCGCTGGCCGTGCACGGCATGCCGACCTCCGGCACGCCCGCGGAGCTGCGCGCCAAGGCGGGCATCGACGCCGAGGCCATCGCCGGCGCGGCCCGGCAGGTGCTCACCGAACGCCGGCTCACGGTGGGCTGACGACGAGCCGTGGGTCGAAGCAACCGCGCGGGACGCCCGTCCCGCGCGGTTGAGTGTGCGTTCAGGAGCGGCGGCGGCGCAGCCACAGCAGGAACAGCAGGGCCGGCGCGAGAGTGAGGCCGAGCCGCACGCGCGGCGGTAGCCGCCTGGCCTGGTGGCTGATCTCGGTCAGCGCCGCCGCGACCGGTGCCGGTGCCACGCCGGTGAGCTGCCGGGACTTCGCCACCACGGCCGGCCGGGGGTCGAGCTTGTCGGCCAAGGCGGCGAGCGTGTGGGCGGTCTCGTGCCTGGCCCGGTCGATCTCGGTGACGAGCTCGCCGACGCTCGGGTTCGGCGGCAGTGCGGACGGCTCCAGTTCGTTGCGCTCGTGGCGGCTCATCGCCGTACCTCCTTCGCGATCGTCCGCACGTCGTCCTCCACGCTGGCGATGGCCCAGCTGGGCACCAGCGGCATGGCGTGCCGCAGCGCCGTCCGGCCGACCAGCGCGGCCAGTCCGGCGAGTACCACCAGCGCCACACCGACGATCAGCGCCGCCAGCCAGGCCGGCAACACGATGGCCAGGGCCAGCACGGCGGCCGCGGCGAGCACGCCCGCGCCGATCAGCCCGGCCACCGCCGCGGCGCCGAACGATCCGGCACCCAGCCCGGCCCGCTTGCCCTTACGGCGTAGTTCGGTGACCGCCAGCCGCACCTCGGCGTGGGCCAGGCGGCGCAACTCCCCGGACAGGTCCGCGAGCAGTTCGTTGACGGACTTCTCGCGGTCCGACGGACCGGCCTCCCACGCATCCATGTGACCTGCATACCCGTGCCTCTCCGGCACAAACGCGGACGACATTCATGCCGGCACGTTTCGCCCCGCGCGGAGGGGGCACTCGACCGGTTATGAGGGATCGGGAACGTCTGCGCGCCGCGATCGCGACAGCGCTCACCGCGGTCCGGCGCGGCGACGAGGACGACGCCGTCATGATGTTCGACAAGCTGGCCGGCTCGTCCTGGCACACCCTGCGGGACACGGTCATGGAGCTGGCCGAGGCGAACTTCGAGATGCTCCTGGAGATGACCGGCGCCGACCGGGACGACGACGTGGTCATCGCGCTGGCCGACGAGGACGGCGGTGTCCGCTCGGTGGACGACCTGGAACCGGCCCAGCGCACCGCCACCAGGGTGCTGCTGGCGCTGGCCGCCGGCCGGCCGGAGGACGCGACCACCCAGTTGGAGATCGCCGCGTCGGCGCCCGACCCGGACGTGCCGGGCGAGGTGCTCGCCCACACCGTGAGCTGGACGCTGGAGATGGTGGACACCTGCGACACGGCCGGCCGCGACGTGCCCCGCTGGCTGCGCCCGGTGCTCGCCGCGGGCCACTGAGCAGGCGGCGGTTGCGGCCCGTTGGTGCCCGAGCCGGAACTGGGCGCGGTGTCAGCCGCGGTTGTGCGCGGCCGGCGGCGGTCTGCACGTCGGCCGCCGGGGAAGCGGGTGCAGCCACCCAACGG
>DATEPR010000118.1:0-3683 GCA_035273045.1 Pseudonocardiaceae bacterium
TACTGCCTGGCCGGTGAGACGCCGGTGCTGATGGCCGACGGCCGTACCAAGCCGATCCGCGATCTCGTGGTGGGGGACCGTGTCTACGGCACGCGGCTGTCCGGTCGGTACCGGCGCTACGTGCCCACCGAGGTGCTGGCCCACTGGTCCACGGACAAACCGGCCTACCGCGTGACACTCGCCGACGGCACCGAACTGGTCACCAGCGCCGACCACCGCTTCCTCACCGAACGCGGCTGGAAGCACGTCACCGGCACCACCACCGGCGCCCACCGGCGGCCGCATCTGACCAGTGGCAACAAGTTGATGGGGACGGGTGCCTTCAGCGCGCCGCCGATCCGCGACGCCGACTACCGACGCGGCTACCTGGCCGGCGTGCTGCGCGGCGGTGCCGGCGCCGGCTACCGGGACCGGGTGGCCCGGTTCCGGCTGGCGTCCGCACCGGACGAGGTGTCCCTGCGGGCCGTGGGCTACCTGGCCGGCTTCGGCGTCGACGTCGACCGGGCCGCCGAAGTGCCGGAGTTGCTGGCCTGGCCGGCGGTGCCGAACGACAGTTGGCACAAGGGCTTCCTGGCCGGTGTGTTCGACGCGCGGGGTGGCCGGTCCAGCCGTGTCCTGCGGATTCGTAACGCCGACCCGGAGGTGGTGCGGGCGGTGCTGGCCGCGTTCGAGCGGTTCCGGTTCGAGTACACCGTGGAGGGCGCCGAGTCCGGCGTCGGTCCGCAGGTGGTGCGGTTGAACGGCGGGCTGGCCGAGCACCTGCGGTTCTTCCACATGGTCGACCCGGCCGACAGCGGCAAGCGTTCCATCGACGGGCTGGCCATCAAGTCCGGCGCCGAACTCGGCGTGGTGTCGGTGCGGCCGCTGGACGCCATGCTGCCGATGTTCGACATCACCACCGGCACCGGCGACTTCATCGCCAACGGCGTGGTCAGCCACAACTGTTTCGCCCGCCGCTCGCATACATACCTGGATCTGGACTCCGGGCACGACTTCGACAGCCAGGTGATCGTGAAGGTCAACGCTGTCGAGGTGCTGACCGCGCAACTGCGGTCGCCGAAGTGGGGCCGGGCGCACGTCGCGATGGGCACCAACACCGACCCGTACCAGCGGGCCGAGGGCCGGTACCGGCTGATGCCCGGCATCGTCGGCGCGCTGGCCGGATCGGGCACGCCGCTGTCCATCCTGACGAAGGGCACCGTGCTGTCGCGGGACATCCCACTGCTGGCCGCCGCCGCGAAGGACGTGCCGGTCGGACTCGGCGTCTCGATCGCGTTGACCGACCGGGACATCCAGCGCCGCCTGGAACCGGGCACGCCGAGCCCGCAGGCGCGGCTGGAACTGGTGCGCCGGGTGCGGGAGGCGGGCCTGCCGTGCGGGGTGTTCGTGGCGCCGGTACTGCCCCGGCTGACCGACTCGGCGGAGCAACTGGACCGGCTGCTCGCCGAGATCGCCGCCGCCGGCGCGACCGGCGTGACGGTGCTGCCGCTGCATCTCCGGCCGGGGGCGCGGGAGTGGTTCGCCGAGTGGTTACGCCGGGAGCACCCGGAACTGGTGGCGACGTACCGGCAGATCTACGGGAAGGGCAGCTACGCCGACCGCCGGTACCGGCGGCTGCTGGGGGAGCGGGTCGGGCCGTTGTTGCGGCGCCACGGGTTGGTCAGCGGGGCGGCCCGGGCCGAGCCGTTGGGTGGCGGTGCGGGCGAGACCGATCCGGATCGGGCCGTGTGGCCGGCGGGAAGCCTGCCGCCGGGGGCGCCGCCCGGTGTGGTGGACCAGGGGCAGTTGACGTTGCTGTGAGTGCGGTCAGGCGGTGGTGATGGCCAGGACCTCGGCCAGTTGGGCGATCATGGTGAACCAGGCGTCGCCGTCTGGCGACTCCGACCACAGCTCGTTGAGCTCCGAGTCGTCGGCCAGCACCCTGGTCAGCGCCTGCACGGCGAGCGCGCACAGTTCTTCCGGCAGTTCCGGGATGGCCTGCTTGGGGCCGTAGGTCGAGTCGACCGGTTCGCCGTCGGGTTGCTGCGCCGCGATGAGCGCCGCGGCGGCGACCGCGGCGCCGCCCGCCTCCCGGTCCAGGTAGTCCGTCTCCTCGGCCGCCTCGGCGAGCGCGTCCCGGATGGCGGCGGGTCTGTCCTCCGGATCGAGATCGTCCAGCGCGGCGGCGAAATCCACTGCCGCGTCGTTGTCGAAGGGTCCGGTGCCCCATGCGGTCACCGGGGAATCATGCCAGCAAGGGCGGAAACGGTGTGGCTGTCGGGCGTTACGGATCAAGCAACTAAAAATCAGGCTTGACTGTTTGTTAGCACACGGGCCAGACTCGACCGCGTGGTGGTGCACACCAGGCAGCGCCAGGCGGACCGGAGCAAGCAGACCCGGCGCAAGCTGATGGAGGCCACCGTCGAGTGCCTCGTCGAACGCGGCTGGACCGGCACTACGACGGTGCTCGTCGCCGAGCGGGCCGGCGTGTCCCGGGGCGCCCAACTGCACCACTTCCGCACCCGGGGCGAACTGGTCGCGGCCGCCGTCGAGTACGTCGGCGCGCAGAGCGTCACCGCGATGGTGGAGCGGGCCGCGGCACTGCCCGACACCGGCGACCGCACGGCGGCCGTCGCCGACTTCATCATCGACTTCTACGTCAGCCCGCTGTTCACCGCGGCGCTGGAACTGTGGGTCGCGGCACGCACCGATCCCGAACTGAGACCGGTCGTGGTGGACCTGGAATCCCGCCTGGGCCGCGAGATGCACCGCATCGCGGTCGGCCTGCTCGCCGCGGACGAGCGCCGGCCCGGTGTCCGCGAGGCGGTCCAGGCCACGCTCGACCTGGCCAGGGGACTCGCCCTGGCCAATCTGCTCACCGACGACAGCCGCCGGCGTGCCCGCATCGTGCGCCAGTGGTCGACCATGCTGGAACAGGCACTCCGGGGAGGCTGACGTGACCGACACCGCGGGCCTGCTCGCCGATCTGACCGCCGAGGGCGCCGATCTCGACGCCATGGTGTCCACATTGGACGACGATGGCTGGCGCACGATGACGCCGGCCGATGGCTGGACCGTCGCCCACCAGATCGCCCACCTCACCTGGACCGACCGCGTCGCCGTGCTGGCCGCCACCGACGTCGAGGCGTTCTCCGGCGTGATCCGCGCGGCGATGGCGGCGGGCGGTTCGCTGGTGGACGACGCGGCCGCCGAACGGGCCGCGCTCCCCGCGGACCGGCTGCTGGCCGACTGGCGCACCAGCAGGGCCGACATCGTCGCGGCGCTGCGTGCCGTGCCGGACGGACGGAAGGTGCCGTGGTTCGGCCCGCCGATGAGCGCGGCGTCCATGGCGACCGCCCGGCTGATGGAGACCTGGGCGCACGGCCAGGACGTGGCCGACGCGCTCGGCGTGCACCGGGTGCCGACCGCCCGGCTGCGCCACGTCGCGCACATCGGCGTCCGCACGGTCACGTTCGCGTTCGCCGTGCACGGCATGGCCGCGCCGCCCGCGCCGTTCCGGGTGGAGCTGACCGGCCCGGCCGGCGAGCAGTGGACGTGGGGACCGGGCGACGCGGACGACCGCGTCACCGGCCCGGCGCTGGACTTCTGCCTGCTCGTCACCCAGCGCCGGCACCGTGCCGATCTCGCGCTCACCGCGACCGGCCCGGACGCCGAGCGGTGGCTGTCGATCGCCCAGGCCTTCG
>DATEPR010000119.1:0-3631 GCA_035273045.1 Pseudonocardiaceae bacterium
TCGGTGGCGCGCTCGCGTCGCTGGCCGAGCTACCCGACACCGGCGCCGGCGAACTGGACCGGGTGCGGGCGCTGGCCAGGATGTTGCCCGGGGCGATGCAGACCCGGCCGGTCATCGAGGGCGCCATGCGGGTGGTGCGCGACCGGTACGACCTTGCCGACACCGATCAGGCGTTCGAACTCCTGCGGCGGGTGTCGCAGCAGCACAACGTCCGGCTGCGCACCCTCGCCGCCGCCGTCCTCACGGTCCGGCCGCCGGATCCGGGCAGCGCACGGTGGTTTCCGGGCCGCCTCCGGCAGGCGCCGCCGTCGGTGACGTTCGCGGAACCGCACCGGCAGTGGCGGGACAGCCGCAGCGCCTTCCTGTCCGACGTCCTGGACAACGCGCTGGCCTGCATGCGGACCGACCACGGCGACCTCCAGCTGATCGATCGCGTCGTCGGTGGCCTGCGGCTGGAGGTGCAGCGCGGCCTCCCGCGCGAGTTCGTGGGCCTGTTCGCGCATGTCACCGACGACTCCACGCGGGCGGCGGCGGTCCAGTCGGGCCACCGGGTGGTCGTGGCCGACGTCGCCACCAGCCCGGCCTACGCGGAACCGGCGGCCAGAGCCGCCATGCTGGCCGCCAACGGCAGGGCCATCCAGAGCACGCCGCTCGTCGCGCCCGACGGGCACTGTCACGGCATGGTCTCCACGCTGGACGGCCACCCCGGCCGCACCCCGTCGCCCGCCGAGGAGGCCGCACTGGACCGGATCGGGCGCGAAGCCGGCGCGTGGCTCGCGTGGCACCAGCGCACCGTCGTCCTGGACGTCCTGGAGGACGTGCACGACGCCGCCCGCCGGGCCCGGTAACCGGCTTGTCGACGACCACGCCGACGGCTACCGAATGTGACATCGGGCGGCAGCCCGGCGCCACCGGACCGGCTCGCTAGGCTGGTCGTTCGCGGGTTCACCCGGCCCTGCCGCAACACCCTGATGTACTTCAGCGCCAACACCCAGACCAAAGTGCTGGACAAGTTCCACTTCGCGCTCAGCCCGCGCGGCCTGCTGGTCCTGGGCAAGGCCGACCGCCGCGGCGAGATCGGGCAGATGGAGGAACTGCGCCGGCTGGCGTTCTCGGCCAGCCCGGTCGCCCAGTTCGTGCTGACCACGGACGACACCCTGGCCCTGGAGCCGATCGCGGAGAGTCACGGCTGGCGGTTCGCCGCCGACGGTTCGGTGACCGAAAGTGACCGCAGGAATCCGAGAGCGGCGCTGGCCAGGCTGGGCCGGCCGGTTCCGGCGCCCGCGGAGCGGCCACTGTTGCGGCTGCGCGGTCCGAGCCGGCTCGACGAGCTGGCGGAACGCCGTATCGTCTCGATCGCCCGGTTCGACGAGCGGGTCCCGACGTTCGACAGTCTCGCTCAGGCGCTGGAGCCGGGTCGCTGAGCGGACCCCGCGAACCGGTCCGTGGGCGGGTCGGGCATCGGGCAGGGTGTGGTGATCCGCCACAGGGCGACCAACGCGCTGGCGAGCAGGCCCAGGATCGGTCCCACGACGGTGTCCGACGCGGCCACACCCAGGTCTAATCCCGCGGATACCTGATTGGCGGTGTCGACCGCCGACATGAGCCGAAGTTTCTTCGGAATCCCCATGCTGTGGTTGTTTCCCCCCGGTGCGCCCGCGAAACGGTTTGGGGGTCCACCATCCGGGTAGTCGGCGGACATGTCGGGAGTTTTTCCCGCGCCATGCGGTACACCGTGGGGTCACCGGGCCAGGGTCCGGGACCTGCGCCGTGCCGTGCCGCACGCGCCATAAGCCGATTCGGCATCGTCGCATTCCTGTCGCCTGATCGCCACGCGCCCGCCGCGTGAGCGGGTGGTTCACGCGCGGCTTCGTGACCTGTTCCCTTCGTGGCTTCGCTTTGTCTTCCGTTGAGGAGGTTGACATGACGCACACATCAAGTACCAGCGTCAACGGCGACGATCGCACCGACCTGTCGTTCTGGCGTACTCATACCCAGATATCGCTGCAGCCGGTCGCGGCTCCGTCCATTCTGGGGCTGTTCGGATTCGCCGCCGCCACATTCATGGTCGCCGCCAATCTGGCCGGTTGGTACGGCAATGACAGCACACCATTGGTGTTGTTCCCGTTCGCGGCGATCTTCGGTGGTGTCGCGCAGTTCCTGGCCGGCATGTGGTCCTACCGGGCCCGCGACGGCCTGGCCACCGCGATGCACGGCATGTGGGGCTCGTTCTGGATCGCCTACGGCCTGTACTTCCTGCTGGTCGGCACCCACGTGCTGCCCGCACCGACGGCGTCGCACACCGCGCAGGTCGGCTTCGGCTACTGGTTCATCGTGCTCGCCGCGATCACCTGGATGGGCGCCGCGGCCGCCGTCGCGGAGAACATCGGCCTGACCCTGGTGCTGGTCACCCTCGCCGCCGGGTCGACGTTGCTGGCGATCGGCTGGGTGGCCTCGATCACGGCCATCGTGCCGATCGGCGGGATCGTGCTCGTCGCGTCGGCGGTGATCGCCTTCTACACCGCGGGGGCCATGATGCTGCGTGGCACGTTCGGCCGCGTCGTGCTGCCGGTCGGCCGGCCGCGCAAGGCGAACACCCCGGGATCCATTCCGGTGCAGCCGATCCAGTACGAGTACGGCGAACCCGGAGTCAAGGTCGGTCAGTAGGCCGTCACCACGGTGGCGCATTCCCGGCAGCGGCCGGGGGTGCGCCACTCATGGTGTCGTGCGGGGCGGGTCGATGAGCGCGAGACCCAACTCGGGGTGGCTGGTTTTGCGTAGCGTGGCAGGGGTCTCCCGGAGGACGACCTCCAGCGTCGGCCAGACCTCGCCACGCAGCAGGTGCCCGCCGCGGGTCGTGCCGTCGGACAGCCCGACCACCAGGTGCGCGTGCACCTGCGGACCGTCGTCGGCCACCGCGACGTCACCCAGCAACGAGAGCACCTCGCACTGCTCGTCCACCGGGATCTCGCGGTACTGCTTGGCCTCCCGGTCGAACCAGCCGACGGTTGCCCTGGCGAACGCCCCGATGCCGGTGAACTGCGCCGCGCTGATCCGCTCGCGCCGCGCGAAGTCGGTGAGCATCTCGAACGCGTCCTCGCCCCGGTCGGCCACCAGCACGTAGGTGCGCCCGCCGTCGTTCTGCAGCAACGCCGTCTTCATCCACTGTCCCCGTTCGTGCGGTCGTCCTCGGCAGGGTCGCGGCGCATGACCAGCACGGCGATGTCGTCCTTCGCGGGCTCGGCGCCGACCAGCCTGCGCATGATCCGCGCGCAGACCACGTCCGGCTCGGCCGCGATCACCGCGTCGCACAGGCGTTGCAGGCCGACGTCGATGGTGCTGTCCCGCCGTTCCACCAGACCGTCGGTGTAGAAGCACAGCGCACTACCGGGTCGCAGGGTCACGACGGTGTTGGTGTAGGGCGCCTTCTCGATGCGGAAGCCGACCGGCGGGCCCGGTTGCGCCGTCACCAGGGCTGCCTCGCCGGCGGCGCCGACCAGCACCGGTGGCGGATGGCCGGCCAGGGCCAGGGTCACCTGGTCGCGGTCGGGAGCGACGATGGCGTAGGAGACCGTGGCCATCGCGCCGTCCTCGAAGTGGATGGCCTTGCGGTCCAGCTTGGTCAGCACCT
>DATEPR010000120.1:0-7680 GCA_035273045.1 Pseudonocardiaceae bacterium
CCGGCGCAGGCCGGTGAACGCCGGATCGGCGACCCCGCCGGGCAGCCCGTCCGGGCCGCCGTCGATGGCGGCGGCGATGTCGCCGAAGCTGTCGTAGGCCGCGCCGACCCGCTCCCAGGTGAGCTGGGCGGGCAGCCAGGCGGCTCGGGCGGCGGCCACGTCACCGGAGTCGATCGCCTGCCGCAGCGCGCCGGCCTGACCGGACAGCGCGTCGAGCTGGCCGGTGACGTAGGTCTGGTACTGCTTGATCGCGGTGCCCAGTTCGATCGGGTCCAGCGGTGGAACGGCGAAGTTGCGCGGGAACCGGGCGTTGGTGCCGCCGATGGTGCGCACCGCGGTCGACGTCGTCGTGGGCAGGCCGGACAGGTGGCACTGCCACGAGTAGCTGCCGGCGGCCACCGCGACCGAGACGACCTGCTGGGTGCCCGGTCCCATGCCCTCGGCCTCGCCGAGCACGCCGCCGTCGGACGTCCGGACGAAGTAGACGTCGCCGGCGTGTCCGGACCTGTTCACCACGGTGAAGGTCCGGTCGCCGGCCTGGAGCGCCGTGAAGTCCGCGCCGCACGTCCGGGCGGTGACGGTGACCTGCTGGCTGGCGATGCCGGCGGGTCCTGGCGCGAACAATGCGAACGCGCCCGCGGCCACCGCGGGGACCAGCACGGCGGCACCCACCGGGGTCCATTCGTTGGCCAGCCACGCGGGCACCCGCCGCCGGTCCGGTTCGGACCGCTGGACCGGCGCCGGCCTGGTGGCCAGGAACACGGCCAGCACGATGCCGACGTAGAGGACGTAGGCGACCACCTGGAGCCAGGTCATCGCCGGCGTCAGGTTGGTGACGCCGCGGATGATGCTGACCCACCACGAGTCGGCGCCGACACTGCCGGTGATGTCGAACGCGAGCCAGGAGCGGCCGGGCACCAGCGTGGACTCCTGGAGTTCGCCGATGCCGTAGGCCAGCACGCCGCCGGCGAGCACGACGAGCACGATCGCGGTGCGCCGGAAGAACACGCCGAGGTTGAGCGTGATCGCCCGCCGGTACAGCAGCCAGCACAGCGCCACCGCGATCGCGACGCCGGCGGCCGCGCCGATCAGCGGCGCCACAGTCGCACCGGAGGCGTGCACGGCGGTCCACAGGAACAGCGCCGTCTCCAGGCCCTCCCGGCCCACGGCGAGGAACGCGGTCGCGGCCAGCGCACCGGCGCCGACCCGCAGCGCCACGGCCACCCGGCCGGTCAGCTCACCGGACAGATCCCGTGCGGTGCGGCGCATCCAGAAGATCATCGCGGTGACGAGCACCACGGCGATCACGCTGAGTACGCCGCCGAACGCCTCCTGCGCCCGGTCGGGCAGTTCGGCGCGGGTGAACGTGAGGACGGCGCCGAAGCTCAGCGACAGCATCAGCGCGGCGAGGACGCCGAGCCACACCGGCCGGGTCGGGCGGCGGGTCGCCGCTGGTGCGGACCGGCGTACGGCGGCGAGCAGGATGCTCACCACCAGGCCGCCTTCCAGGCCCTCGCGCAGCCCGATGAGGAGGTTGGGCACGGCGTCCGCCCACACGGCGTCCCCCTCTGTGATGGATAGGCTTACCTCACCGACACATCGAGCACAGAGGACAGAGCGTTACCGGCGGACGACGGCCTTCTTGAGGAACCGCAGGTGCAGCGGGATGGTGAGCACGAAGCTGACCGCGGCCACCACGATGGCGCCGAAGAACGCCGGCCAGAATCCGGAGACGTGGAACGGCAGCCCGGCCTGGCCGGACAGCCAGGACGCGAACCAGAACAGCAGCGCGTTCACGACGAGGCCGATCAGGCCGAAGGTCAGGATGTAGAGCACGCAGCCCGCCACCTTGACGATCGGCTTGATGACCAGGTTGACCAGGCCGAAGACGACGGCGACCCAGATCAGGGTGCCGACCTGGGCGGGTGTCGACGCGGCCAGCAGGTCGATGCCGGGCAGCAGCGTGGCCACCCACACGGCGAGCGCGGTGGCCAGGACTCGGTAGACGAACTCCACGGCATCACTGTCCCATGACGCCGGATGGGCCGGAGCACCGGCGACTGTAGGATGTCACATCACACAGTCAGTCGACGTTGGGATCGCCCGTGCCCACACCGGAGGTGCCGATCGGCCTGCCCGAGGTCGGTCCGCGAGCCAGCCTGCGCGAGCAGGTGACCGAGGCGCTGCGCGCGGCCCTGGTGTCCGGTGCGCTGCGGGCGGGTGTGGTGTACTCGGCGCCGGGCTTGGCCGAGCGGTTCGGCGTGTCGGCCACCCCGGTCCGCGAGGCCATGCTCGACCTGGTGCAGGCCGGCCTGGTGGAAGCCGTGCCGAACAAGGGTTTCCGGATCGTCGAACTGACCGAACAGGACCTGGACGAGTACACCGCGATCCGCACGCTGCTGGAACCGCCGACGGTCGCGCGGGTGGCGGCGGACGCGCCGAGGGAGGCCGTCGCCGCCCTGCGCCCACTGGCCGAGCAGATCGTGCGCGCCGCCGTCGACCGGGACGTGCTCGCCTACGTCGAGGCGGACACCGCCTTCCACCTGGCGCTGCTGGCGCTGGCCGGGAACGCCCACCTGGTGGAGGTGGTGCGAGACCTCCGCTACCGCTCCCGCCTGTACGGCGTGCCGGCGCTGGCCGCCAACGACGAACTGGAACCGTCGGCCCGGCAGCACATCGACCTGCTGGACGTGGTGGCCGCCGGTGACGCCGTCAAGGCCGAGCGGCTGACCAGGGACCACCTCCGCCACGTCCGTGGCATGTGGAGCTAGACGCACCTGCCGCTGATCGTCCTCGGTCTTCGAGGGTGAAGCGGAGGCAACGGGCGCCTTCGTCAAACCAATGCTCGCGCCTGTCCACGTGTCCCATTATCGCGGTGGCGTGATGGCATCGAGCGCCAACGCCCACGGATACGCCGCCAGATGCTTCGACCCCTCGCCCGGCTGACACGGCCGGTAGCCTTCGTCGTCGATGAGCACCCGCACGCCCATGTCGCGCAGTTCTTTGACGCTGCGGTAGAAAGCCGGATGTGCGGCCTGGGCCGCGTTCAGGAAGGGCAGCGCGACCAGCGGCAAGCCCAGGCCCACGGCTTCGGTCAGCAGGCCGAGCGCCAGGTTGTCGGCGTTACCCTGCGCCCACTTGTTGATCGTGTTGAAGCTCGCCCCTCCCACGATCATGGCGTCGGCCGGCGGCAGGACGTCGGGCGTGCCGGGCTGCTTGTACTCGCTGCGCACCGGGAAGCCGGTCTGCTGCTCCAGCGCCGGGATGTCCAGGAACTTCACGGCCTGCGGCGTGCCGATGACGCACACTGTCCAGCCCTGCTCCTGGGCCAGGTCGACCAGCGTGCCCACCCGCCTCGCTGCCGGCGTGGCGCAGGCGATGACGTACAAGACACGGGCGCGCTGGTCGTCATTCATGCAGCCACCCCGCTCACGCGGGCCAGTTTCGCCAACCCGGCCGGCACGCTGCTGCTGCGCGGATAACTACGCACGAGGTCAGTGATGATCCGCTTGGTGACCGATCGGCAGCGCACTTCTTCGGGCGCGAACCGGTCGGCCTCCAGCAGCGTGCTGGTCGCTTCGTCGCGCTTACCCCACTGGAGGTAGCCGGCGGCCACGTCCAGGGCGTGCGCGGCCCGTCGCTCCTTGGGCAGCCGCACCAGGTCATCTTGTGGAATCGCCGCGGCGGCTTCGATGACCCTGCCGCCGCCCTGCATATCGGCCAGGGCGGCGACCTGGTGGACACGTACGTTCGTTGTGCCGAACGCTGACCAATGCTCGTTATGGCCGTCACCGAGCTTGGTGGCCACGGCCAGGGCTTCTGCCTGGAGATCGCGCACGTCGGCGGCCTGGTACATCGTCGCGGCCACCATGCTGCCCTGTAGCAGCAACATGCCGTAAGCCGACACGAAGGCCGGCCCGGCCGTGGCCAGGTGTGGACTCAACCGGTCGGCGGCCGAGCGCACCAGTTCGACGGCATCGCTGCTCTGTGCCGTGGCGCTCAACGCCTTGGCCACCCGCATCGCGGCGTTTCCGATGAGCGTCAAGTCCTCGGTCTGTTCGGCGAGATTGATGGCGCGATCGGCCGCGACCCAGCCGAGTTGCGCGTCTCCGAGCTTGATGGCCGTCGAGGCGGTGAGCTGATAGGTCCAGGCCAACCAGGCTTTGGCGTCCCGCTCGCCGTCGCCGTCGAGCTGCCAGGCGGCCGCCTGGCAGTTGCGGATGAGGTCAGGCAAAAGGATGCCGATGGCCTGGTAGTTCGACGCCTGAAAGGCCATCCAGCCGTAGCGCACCGCTTGCTCCAGCCGCGCCAGGTTCGGCTCCGGCAGCACGTCGCCGTTCGGCCGGAACACGTTGGTGATCGCGTCGTAGCGGCGCAGGGCGTGCCGGATGGCGTCGATGTCGCGGTCGTCCGGGCAGTACTGCAACTGCTCGGCCTGCTCCGGGTCGATGAGTGCGGTCAGCGGCACGTCCAGCACGCGGGCGATGTCGGTGAGCACGCTGACCCGATCGAGCTGCCGGTCCCCGTTCTTGATCTTGTCGACCCAACTCACCGATTTGCCGAGCCGGTCGGCGAAGACCTGTCGGGTCAATCCGCGCCGTCGCACCCAGTACATGACGGCGTCGGCAGTGCGGCGCTGCCGGGCGTGGTCTTCGGGCGTTGTCATGGCAGCTCACCTGGACATTTCCACCGGGCTGGAGCTATGTCGGTCGCATCGCTGCTGGCCGCGGCGACGGGTTGATCTCATCCCTGGCCTTGGTGCTTGCGGGGCGGGGTTCTGGTAACGGTGTTTGGTGGCAAGGGGGCTTTGAAACCGGCTACAACTCGAAGCCGCGCGGGAACGGGTCGTCCGGGTCCAGCAGGTACTGCGCGGTGCCGGTGATCCAGGCCCGGCCGGTGATCTCCGGGACGACGGCGTCGATCCCGCCGACCGACGTCCGGTCGACCAGCCGCCCGAGGAACCGGGTTCCGATGAACGACTCGTTGACGAACTCCTCGTCGATGCCCAGTTCGCCCCTGGCGAACAACTGCGCCATGCGCGCGGACGTTCCGGTCCCGCATGGCGACCGGTCGAACCAACCGGGGTGGATGGCCATCGCGTTCCGCGACACCTTCGCGTCCGAGCCCGGCGCCAGGAACTGCACGTGGTGGCATCCGACGATGCCGGGATCCACCGGATGTTTCGGCGGGTCGGTCGCGTTGATGGCGGCCATGACGGCCAGCCCGGCGTCCAGGATGCGTTGTCCCGCCGACCTTTCGAACGGCAGGTTTACCCGCTCGATGGGCAGGATCGCGTAGAAGTTGCCGCCGTAGGCCAGGTCGTAGCGCACGGTGCCCAGGCCGGGCACCACCACGTCCAGGTCCAGCCCGACGCTGAACGCCGGCACGTTCCGGATGGTCACCGAGCGGGCCACGCCGGCGACCACCTCCACCTTCGCCTCGACCAGGCCGGCCGGCGTGTCCAGCCGGATCGTGGTGCACGGCTCGGTGACGGTGACCATGCCGGTCTCCACCAGGACGGTGGCCACGCCGATGGTGCCGTGCCCGCACATCGGCAGGCAGCCGGACACCTCGATGAAGACCACGCCCCAGTCGGCGTCCGACCGGGTCGGCGGTTGCAGGATGGCGCCGCTCATCGCGCTGTGCCCGCGCGGCTCGCACATCAGCAGCGTCCGGACGTGGTCCATGTGGGTCATGAAGTGCTGCCGCCGCTCCGCCATGGTGGCGCCCGGGATCACGCCCACTCCCCCGGTGACGACCCTGGTCGGCATGCCCTCGGTGTGCGAGTCGACGGCGTGGTAGACGTGCGTCGATCGCATCAGGACAGCCCTTCCGCCAGCACCTTCTCGGTGTCCGCCCGGATCTGCGCGGCGGCGTCGGCCGGCATCGGCTCGCGCGGCGGCCCGCACGGCCCACCGTACCGGCCGGCCACGTCCATGGACAGCTTGATGGCCTGCACGAACTCGGTCCGGGAGTCCCAGCGCAGCAACGGATGCAGCCGCCGGTAGGCGGGCAGCGCGGTGGCGAGGTCACCGGCCATGGCGGCCCGGTACAGCGCGACGCACGCGGCGGGCAGGGCGTTGGGGAAGCCGGCGATCCAGCCAACCGCGCCGGCGATCGCCAGTTCCACCACGACGTCGTCGGCGCCGATCACCACCTCCAGGTCGGGTGCGAGTTCGGCGATGCGGTAGGGCCGGCGGACGTCGCCGCTGAACTCCTTGACGGCCCTGATCAGTCCCTCGCCGTGCAGCCTGGCCAGCAGTTCCGGGACGAGGTCGATCTTGGTGTCGTACGGGTTGTTGTAGGCCACGACCGGCAGGCCGACGGCGGCGACGGCCCGGTAGTGGGCGACGACGGCCTCGTCGGTGGCGCGGTAGGTGTTGGGCGGCAAGGACATCACGGCCTGGCAGCCGGCTTCGGCCGCCTGCTCGGCCCACCGGACGGCCTCGCCGGAGCCGTACGCGGACACGCCGGGCAGCACCCGGTCCGGCCCGGCCGCCTCGACCGCGGTGCGCACGACGGCCGCCCGGTCGGTGTCGTTCAGCGTCTGGTACTCGCCGAGCGAACCGTTCGGGCAGACGCCGTCGCAGCCGTTGTCCAGCAGCCACCGGACGTGGTCGGCGTAACGGTCCAGGTCGGGGGTGAGGTCGTCGCGCAGCGGCAGTGCGGTCGCCACCACGACGCCGTGCCATGGCACGTTGTTCATCGCTCCTCCACGTTGTCATTCGCCAGGTCGCCGAGCCGGACGGGTTGGGCCAGCATCCGTCTGGTGAGGTCGGTGGGGTCGGCCGGGCCGCCGGTCAGGCCGGCCACCGCGCACGCGATGGCCGCCCCGCACATCCGGCCCTGACACCAGCCCATGCCCGCCCTGGTGAGGAGTTTCACCGCGCGGGCGTCGCGGGCGGCCAGTTCGGTCACGGCCGCGCGGACCGTGGCGTGGTCGACCTCCTCGCAGCGGCACAGCAGCGTGTCCCCGGTCAGGTTGGCCAGCCAGCCGTCGCGCACCGGGTAGACGTCGGCCAGCGCGGCGGCGAAGGCGCGGTGTGCCGTCCGCTGCCGGCGCAGCGCCGCCGGGATGTCCACATCGGACGCTGCCAGGCCGGCGATCGTGCCCTCCACCAAGGAGAGTCGCACACCGCCGATGCCGGTCACCTCGCCGGCCGCGAACACCCCGGGCACCGTGGTGGCCTGGCGGTCATCCACTCGTAGCACGGGACTGCCGGCCACCAGGTCGGTGGCACAGCCCAGGGCGACACCGGTGTCGATCTGCGGCACGAACCCGCAGCCGACGGCCACGGTGTCGCAGTCGATCCGCCGCTCGGTTCCGGTGACCGGCCGCCACCGCCGGTCGACCTTCGCCACCGTGACGGCCGTGACCTGGTCGGTGCCGTGTGCGGCCAGCACGGTGTGCCGGTGCCGCACCGGAACCCGGTGCCGGGCCAGCACGGCGAGGTAGCGGACGGCTTCGGCGAGCTTGTCCGGGTGCCGGGCCACCACACCGGCGTGGCGGGCGAAACCGGCCGGCGTGTTGGCCTCGAACACGCCGGCGACGTCCGCGCCGGCCGACGCCAGGCCGGCGGCGACGGGCAGCAGGAACGGTCCGGTGCCGGCCACCACGATCCGCCGGCCGGGCAGCACCCGGTTGCCCTTGTCGCCCGCCAGGAACAGCCGGCCGTACTG